>CAIMWH010000064.1 GCA_903845065.1 uncultured Rhodospirillales bacterium
AAAAAGTTTTTGCTTCTTTTCTCAAAAAGAAGCGCTTGCTTACACTGATCAGGCGGCGATGAGTTCGATACCGCCCATGTAGGGCCGCACGGCATCGGGGATGAGGATCGAGCCGTCGGCCTGCTGATAGTTTTCCATCACCGCGATGAGGGCGCGGCCGACGGCGACGCCGGAGCCGTTCAGGGTGTGGACGAAGCCGATCTTGCCGTCGGCGCCGCGGAATCGGGCGTTCATGCGGCGGGCCTGGAAATCCCGCGTGTTGGAGCAGGAGGAGATTTCGCGCCAGGCCTGCTGGCCGGGGAGCCAGACTTCGAGATCGAAGGTGCGCACGGCGCCGAAGCCGGTGTCGCCGGAGGAGAGCACCACGCGGCGGTAGGGGATGTGCAGGAGTTCGAGCACCCGCTCGGCGCATCCGGTCATGCGTTCCTGTTCGGCCACGCTGTGGTCGGGGTGGACGACGGAGACCAGTTCGCATTTGCGGAACTGGTGCTGGCGCAGCATGCCGCGCGTGTCCCGCCCGGCGGAGCCGGCTTCGGAGCGGAAGCATTCGGTCAGCGCGGTGACGCGGATCGGCAGGTTCTTCTCGGGGATGATTTCGCCGGCGCCGGCCATGTTGGTGAGCGGGATTTCCGAGGTGGCGATGAGCCAACGGCCGTCGGTGGTGCGGAAGCTGTCCTCGGCGAACTTGGGCAGTTGGTTGGTGCCGAACATGGTGGCGTCATTCACCAGGAGGGGCACGATGTGCTCCTCGTAGCCGTGTTCGGTGGTGTGCAGGTCGATCATGAACTGACCCAGCGCGCGTTCGAGGCGGGCGAGTTTGCCGCGCAGGATGGTGAAGCGGGCACCGGCGATTTTGGAGGCGTTGGCGAAGTCCATCATGCCGAGGGCTTCGCCGAGTTCGAAATGCTGCTTGGGCATGAAGTTGAGATCGCGCGGGGCGCCCCACTGCTTGAGCACGATGTTGGCGCTTTCGTCGGCGCCGTCGGGCACGTCGGGGTCGAGCAGGTTGGGGATGCTGGCGAGGGTGTCGAAGATTTCGCGGTCGAGGCGGGCGGCGTCCTTTTCGAGGGCCTCCATTTCGCCGCGCAGGGTGGTGGCCTCGGCTTCGAGGGCGGAGGTGTCGGTCTTGTTGCGCTTGCCTTCGCCGACCTGTTTGGCGAGCGCGTTGCGGCGGGCCTGCTTTTCCTGGAGCACGGTCTGGGCCGTGCGGCGTTCGGTATCAAGCGCCAGGATGGCGGGAGAGGCGGGGGGCAGGCCGCGCCGCGCGATGGCGGCGTCAAAAGCCGCGCCGTCGGCGCGGATGGTACGGATATCGTGCATGGTCTCAGTCCTTGCCGGCGGCGGCTCCGAGGCCGGCCGCGGGGCTTGTAAGGGGGGTTCCACGGGTGCACAGCGCGGCGGCACCGGCCATCGAGGCCTGCGCGAGGGCGATCACATCCGCGCCCCCGGCATAGGCCGCGTCGGCGGCTTCGGCCACGAGCCGGTGGTAGCCGGCCACGTCACCCGATTTGAAGGCGGCCCAGGCGTTGGGGGCGATTTGCATCTCGATGGTGACCCCGGTGCCTTCGGCGGCAAGCTCGAACAGCTTGCGCGTGGGCTCGACCGTGGTTTGCACCGCGCAGAGGGCGATGACGCGCTTGCTGCCCAGCGTCGCCGCGGCGACGGACTGGGTGGCGAGCGCGCCATCGACGCGCAGGATCGGGATGCGGGCGCCGATTGCCGCCTGGGTGGCGGCGGGGCCGACGGTGGAGCAGGTGAGCAGTACCGCGTCAGCCCCTTCGGCCAGCCCGCGCAAGAGCGCTGCGGCCTCGTCGCGGATCTCCGATGTCAATCCGCCGGCCTGCTCCGATCGCGACAGCAGGTCCGCCCGGACGTGGTGCGACAGGGCGACGCCGAGGCCGCGGGCGGCGGCTTCGAAGACGTCGACGTTGCTGTCCACGGTGTGCAGGCAGGCGACACGGAGCGGGCGAGTGAGCTGCATCGGATCAATCCTCCGCGGGGGCGGGTTTGGGCTCGACGATACGGGCGGCGATGATGGAGATCTCGTAGAGCGCCATCAGCGGAACGGCGAGCATGATCATGCTGCCCGGGTCGGGCGGGGCGAGCACGGCGGCGATCACCGTCATCACGATGACGGCGTAGCGGCGGAACTTCTTCAGGCCGGCGGAGGAGATGATGCCGACCTTGGCCATCAAGGAGAGAGCGACGGGAAGCTGGAAGGCGACGCCGAAGGCCAGGATGAGCTTCATCACCAGGTCGAGGTATTCGCCGATTTTCGGTTGCAGCTCGATGGGCAGGCCGTTGCCGGAGGCGGGGATTTCGAAGCCGATGAAGAACTTCCAGGCCACCGGGATGACGAAATAATAGACCACCGAGGCGCCGGCGAGGAACAGGATGGGCGAGGCGACCAGGAACGGCGCGATGGCGCGCTTTTCGGAGCGGTAGAGGCCGGGGGCGACGAACATCCAGAGTTGGGTGGCCACCACGGGGAAGGAGAAGAACGCGGCGCCGAAGATCGCCACCTTCATGTAGGTGAAGAACGCCTCGGTTAGGGAGGTATAGATCATCTTGCGCGCCTCGCCGTTCTCGCGGAACACGTCGGCGAGCGGCTGGGCGAGGAAGAGGTAGATATCGCCCGAGAAGTGGTAGCAGGCGATGAAGGTGATGACGAAGGCGCCCATCGACCACATCAGCCGCGTGCGCAACTCGATCAGGTGGTCCATCAGCGGCATCGGCTTGTCGTCGATGATGTCTTCTTCGGGTTTGGCCATGCTCTTGAGCCTCAGCGACGCACGGCGTCGGGCGGGATGAATGCCGGCGGGACCGGCGGCTCGGTGATTTCGGGCGGAATGAAGGCGGGCGGACCCTTGGCGGGCGGCTCCCAGCGGGGAGCGGCGGCGGCCGTGGCGGTGCCGGAGGTGCCGGAGGCGGCATCGAGCGGGTTGCCGTTGAAGGTGTCGCGCAGCGTGCCGTCAGGATCGACGGCGTTCTCCAGGGTGCTTTTGATATCGAAGTTGCGAATGTCGTTGATCTGGTTCTTGAGGTCGCCGAGATCGGCGTCCTTGACCATCTGGTCGACGTGGGTCTGGAACTCGGACGCCATTTTGCGCGCCTTCTTGACCATGCCCGCCACCGTGCGAATGGCGACAGGCATGTCCTTCGGGCCGATCGCCACGAGGGCGACGACTCCGATCAGCGCGATCTCCGACCAGGCAAAATCAAACATCAGTCGACAACGGCCTTGCAGCCTCTCCTTGCGGCGCGCTCCTGCTAGCAGGAAACGGCGTTCGGTGGAAACCGCTCACGCGGGGGGGATGGGTTCTTCGGGCAGCGGGACGGGGGGCGGTTCGACCAGGAGGTCTTCGCGGCGGGGGAGATCGCGCAGGTCGGCGAGGCCGAAATGGGCGAGGAAGGCGGGGGTGGTGCCCCACATGGTGGGGCGGCCGGGGGTTTCGCGGCGGCCTTGCGGGGTGATCATGTTGGCGTCGAGCAGGGCGTCGAGCGTGGCCTGGGAGAGGGCGGCGCCGCGGATTTCCTCGACCTCGGCGCGGGTGACGGGCTGGTGGTAGGCAATGATGGCGAGGGTTTCCATCGCGGCGCGGGGGAGCCGGCGGGGCACCTTGATGACGCGCTTGAGGCGGGGGGCGAGGTCCTCCGCGGTGCGGAACTGCCAGCCGCCGGCGATCTGGGCGAGGACGACGCCGCGGTTGGTGGTGCGGGCGCGGAGTTCGGCGATCACCGCCTCGATATCGGCGCCGTTGGGGAGGGCGAGGGTGAGGGCGCGGTCGGACACCGGGGTGGTGCTGGCGAAGACCAGGGCTTCGGCGAGGCGGACCTGGTCGTTGAAGTCGAGCGGGTCAGGGTCAGACATCCTGGTCCTCGGAGAAGACGTGGCGACGGAGGAGGATGGGGGCGAAGGGGCCATCCTGGCGCAGGCGCAGGGTGCCGGCGCGGGCCATTTCGAGGCCGGCGAGCAGGGTGCTGGCCATCGCGGCGCGGCGTTCCATCGGGCCGGCGAGGGACTCGGGGAGGAATTGTTCGAGGTCGGTCCAGTCGGGCAGGGAGCCGACGAGGACGGCGAGGCGGGCGAGGGCATCCTTGACGCCCCACATGGAGATGCGGGCGGGGCGGTAGGCGCTGTGTTTGGTGCCGCGGCGCAGGGCGGCCATGTAGGCGCGCATCAGGCCGCCGAGATCGGCCGAGATGCCGGAGGTTTCGATGGCGGCGAATTCCTCGGGGGTGCCGCGGGGGTGGAGTTCGATGCCGAGTTGCGGGCGGGCGCCGAGCCAGAGGGAGGCGGCGCGCATGGCCTGGAGATCGCGCAGGCGGGCGGCGAGGACTTCGGCGGCGGCTTCGCCCTCCTCGGCGGCTTCGGTGCCTTTGGGGAGGAGGAGGCGGGATTTCAGCCAGGTGAGCCAGGCGGCCATGACGAGCCAGTCCGCGGCGAGTTCGAGGCGGATGCGGCGGGCACCATCGATCACGGCGAGGTACTGGTCGACCAAAGCGGTGATGGAGATGCGGACGAGGTCGACCTTCTGGGCGCGGGCGAGATCGAGCAGGAGGTCAAGCGGGCCCTCGAACCCTTCGAGGTGGAGGAGGAGGGTTTCGGCGAGGGGGGAATCGTTTGCGGGAAGCTGGGAGGCGGGGGGCAGTGTTTGGGGTTCAGCCATCGCCACCGCCGAACAGGGCGACGACCTGGGCGGCGAGATCGAGGTCGGTGGCGATGAGCCAGGGGAGGGCGCGGTGGAGGACCCAGCCGACCGGGTCGATGGGGGAGCCCATGGCGCGGGAGGCTTCGGGGAGGACGACGACGAGGAGGATGACGATGACGATGCCGTAGCGCTCGATGGAGGCCCAAGTGCGGGCGATGGCTTCGGGGAGGAGGCCGACGACGATGCGGCCGCCGTCGAGCGGGGGGAGCGGCAGGAGGTTGAAAAGGCCGAGGACGAGGTTGAACTCGATGAAGGCGATGAGGAAGGCGACGAGCGTGCGGTCGTCCTCGACGAGGGCGTCGGGGTAGAGGACGAGGAGGGCCAGGCTGGCGAGGAAGCCGAGGACGAAGTTCATCGCCGGGCCGGCGGCGGCGACGATCATCATGCCGCGGCGGGGGTTGGCGAAGCGCCACTGGTTGACGGGGACGGGTTTCGCCCAGCCGAACATGAAGGCGATGCGGCCGATGGTGAGGAGTTGGCTGACCGCCAGGACCAACGGGAGGATGATGGTGCCGACGCGGTCAACGTGGCGCAGCGGGTTGAGCGAGAGGCGGCCGGCGCGGCGGGCGGTGTCGTCACCCATGGCGAGCGCCGCGTAGCCGTGGGCGGCTTCGTGCAGGGTGATGGCGAGGACGCCCGCGACGAGGGCGATGAGGATGTCGATCACGAGAGCAGCCTGTCCTGTTCGGCCCGGAGGCTGGCGGGGTCTAGCGCTTTTTTGCTGGTTTGCGCGAGTCTTTGGGCGGTGGCAAGGCGGGCGAGGGCGGTTTCGGTGAGGGGTGGGGCGGTTTCGAGGATGGCTTCGTTGCTGGGGAAATCGCCGGGGCAATAGACGGCGATGTCGCAGCCGGCTTGCAGGCAGGCGGTGGCGCGGGTGGCGGGGTCTCCGGTGAGGGCTTCCATGGCGAGATCGTCGGAGAGGAGGAGGCCGTGGAAGGCGATGGTTTGGCGGATGGTGGTTTGGATGACGGTGGGGGAGAGGGTGGCGGGGAGGGTTCGGTCGAGGCTGCGGTAGATGATGTGGGCGGTCATCATGGCGGGGAGATCGGCGTTGGCGGCGAAGGGGGCGAGGTCGGGTTCGTCGACGACGGGGAGGACGAAGTGGCTGTCGACGCGGGCGCGGCCGTGGCCGGGGGCGTGCTTGGCGACGGGGATGATGCCGGCGGCGAGGAGGCCCCGGGCGAGGGCGCGGCCGAGTTGGGCGGTGATGGTGGGATCGGGCGAGAAGGCGCGGTCGCCGATGGCGTCGGTGGTGGCGGGGAGGCGGAGATCGAGGACGGGGGCGCAGACGGTGTTGAAGCCGGCCTGGGCGGACATGGTGCCGATCAGGGCGCCCTGGAGCCAGGCGGCGCGGATTGCGGCTTCGGGCGGGAGGGCGCCGATGACGCCGGCGGCGGGGAGGCTGGGCCAGTGCGGCGGGCGGAGACGGGCGACGCGGCCGCCTTCCTGGTCGACGAGGAGGAGGGCGCCTGGCGGGAGGATGGCGCGGAGGTGGGTGGTGAGGGCTTCGAGCTGGGCGGGGGATTCGATGTTGCGGCGGAAAAGGATGATGCTGGCGGGGGGGTGGCGGGCGAAGAGGGCCGCCTCCGCGGTGGAGAGGGTGGGGCCGGCGATGCCGAGGATGATGGCGTGGGGATTCGGGGGCATGGGTGGAGGCTACGGGTGGGCGGGCGGCGCGTCTATCGTTGGGGGCCTC
>CAIMWH010000065.1 GCA_903845065.1 uncultured Rhodospirillales bacterium
CCAGGCCACCCTCGGCCTCGCCCACGAACGGGGTGCGCTTGACGTGGGGGCCACTGTGGAAAACATCCCCGTCGAGCGTGATATCCCGCATCACGGCCTGTCCGTTGAGGCCGGCGAACACGTACCAGCCAAAATTCCCGTTGCGCTGGAACACGTCACCGCCCGACTGGCCCGGGCGGACGCGGGCAACGCCGTAGTCGGCATCGAGGCCCTGGCCGAGGCGGACCGCGACGCCGGTTTCGATATAGTCCCGCACGGTGCCAAGCCCGGCCGTAAGCTCCGGCAACGCGTCCGTTTCGAGGCCGCCGATGCTGCCCATCTTGATGCGATAGGTGCGGGACGAGGTGAACTGCACCACCGGCTCGTCCTTGATCTGGCTGCCCCAGCCCGCGTTGCCCTTCTGGCCGATGAGGTCATGGAAGCCGTTCTGGATGTTCTCGCCGAGCGCGGACGGGCCGACCATGCCGAGGCTGACGGTCAACGAACTGCGGTGCTGCGCGGTATCGGACATCAGGCCGAAGGTGCCGAGCAGGACGCCGGCGTAGGGGTGGTCGGTCTTGGCCGGAACCTTCGAAGCGGTATCGAACGGGGTGTAGATCTGCTGGGTGAGATCGAAGGTCCAGCGGCGCTGGCCGTCGCCCCAGAGCTTCGCCGCGGCATCATTCAGACCGGCGGGCAGCGCATCCGAGGGGGAGGCGTAACCGAGGCGCAGGCCGTTGGTGTAGTAGCGATCGGTCACCTTGGCGGTGGAGAGGGTCGCATTCTCGTCCTGGATGGTCCAGACGGCGGCCGGATCGGCGGCATGCGCCGAGATCGGGGCCGCGAGCAGTGCGATGATAAGCGTATGCTTGTTCATGAGCGTCCCGTCTGTCTTGTTCCCGATAAGTACCCTGTCACGCCGGGGATGAAAACCCCGTGTGGTGGTTTGACTCTAGGGGACAAAAGTTTTTGCTTCTTTTTTCAAAAAGAAGCGCTTTCTTTTTTGAAAAAAAGAAATAAAAAACTTTTATCCGTGCCTGTGGGGCAGCGTTAGACATCCACCCAGGCGCCGCCGGCGCGGCGGGAGGCGAGGGCGGCTTCGACGAAGGCCAGGCCGTCGACGCCCGCTTGTGCGGTGGGGAAATCGGCCAGGGGCTCGGCGGGCAGGCCGGTGATGCGGGCGGCGATCGCTTCGGCGGCGTCCCGGTAGAGGTTGGCGAAGGCTTCGGTCAGGCCCTCGGGGTGGCCGCGGGCGATACGCAGCAGGCGGGCGGCGTCGGGCAGGAGGTCGGCATCGCCACGGGCGAGGCGTTGGACCGGCTTGCCGTTGAGCGCCAGGGTGAGGTGGTTGTTTTCGCGATGGGTCCAGGCGATGTGGCCGATGGCGCCGAAGACGCGGATGGTGATGTCGTTCTCGGTGCCGGCGAGGGCCTGGCTGGAAAGCAGGGTGCCGCGGACGCCGCCTTCGAGGCGGATGAGCATGGCGCCGTAGTCATCGACGAGGCGGCCGGGGACGATGGCACCGAGGTCGGCGGACAGGCGGGTGAGGCGGCGGTTGGTGACATAGCACGCGAGATGGTGGGCGTGGGTGCCGATGTCGCCGAGCACCAGGGAGGGGCCGGAGCGGTCGGTGGCGAGTTTCCAGCGCAGTTTCGGGGTGAGTTCGCCGGTTTCGACGGGCAGGCTCATGCCGGCCTGGAGGTATTCCACCTGCACGACGCGCAGGTCCCCGATAACGCCGGCCGCAACCATGGCGCGGGCCTGGCGGATCATCGGATAGCCGGCGTAGGCGTGGGTGAGGCAGAAGACGCGGCCTTTCGCGGCGCGGGCGATGGTTTCGGCATCGGCGCGGGAGTTGGCGAGGGGTTTGTCGCAAATGACATCTACGCCGGCATTCAGGGCGGCGGTGCATTCGGCGAGGTGGCGGTCATTGGGGGTCATGATGGCCACCGCGTCGAGGTTTTCGGCGGCCAGCATGGCGGGAACGTCGGGGTAGCCGGTGAAGCCGAGGTCGGCCGCGGCGGTGCAGCAGCGCTCGGGGTTGGACGACAGCACGCCGGCCACGATGTCGAAGCGGCGATCGAGCAGGGCGGCGGCGCGGTGGATGGGGCCGATGAAACTGCCGGGGCCGCCGCCGATCACGCCGAGGCGGAGTTTGCGGCCGAGGCTGGCGAATGCGGTGCTCATGGTTTGGGGCTCTCGTGTGTGCGGCCGGGGCCGATACCGGCGGGGGTGAGGAAGGTCAGCGCGCAGGCGATGACGGCGATGATGGCGCCGGACCAGAAGACCAGGTGCAGGGCGTCGTCAACGGCGAGCGTCAGGGTGGCAAGGTGGGCGGCCGGCAGGGCGGCGCGGCTGATGGGGTCCATCAGGGTTTGCACCGGGTCCCCGGCGAAGCCGTCGCCGAGGCGCAGGTTGAGCACGGCGCCGAGCATGGCAGTGCCGAGGGCGGCGCCCACCTGCCGGGTGAACACGGTGGAGGCGGTGGCGATGCCGCGCTGGTGCTGGGCGGCGGCACTTTGCACCGAGACCATGTACGTGGAACTGCACAGGCCGAGCCCGGCGCCGATGATGGCGGCGGCGATGTCCGCGCCGATCAGCGAACCGCCGCGCAGCACAAGCGGCAGCATGGCGCTGCCGAACAGCAGGATGGCGCCGCCGAGGATGATGTTAAAGCGATAGGAGGTCACCATCATCAGGCGCCCGCCAAGGGTGGAGGCCACGGGCCAGGCGGTGGAGAGCAACGCCAGCGCGGTGCCGCCAGCCAGGACGGGCAGGCCCATGACGCCCTGGATGTAGACCGGCAGGAAGGCGGTGGTGCTCATCATGGTCGCGCCGATGGCGAGGCTGCCGAGGTTGCCCGACAGGATCATCCGGTTGCGCCACAGGCCGAGCGGCAGCAGCGGTTCGCTCGCGGTGCGCTCCTGCGCGAACAGGGCGACGAAGGCGATGGCGGAGAGGCCAAGCAGCCCAAACGTCCACCACCCCAACGCCTTGGCCTGGAAAAGCGCGGTCATCAGCAGTCCGACGGCGATCACCATCAGCACGGCGCCGGGATAGTCGATGGCGTGGCGGCGGCGCTGCGGCTGCTCGGGATAGAACAGCGCGAGGGCAGCGATGGTGGCGATGCCGATGGGCACGTTGATCCAGAAAATCACCGACCACGGCATGTGGGACACGATGAAGGCACCAAGCAGCGGGCCGACCACGCCGGCAAACCCCCATACGCTGGAGAGGTAGCCCTGGATTTTCGCCCGTTCGGCCGGGGTGTAGATGTCGCCCACGATGGTGGAGGCGATGGGCAGGATGGCGCCGGCGCCAAGGCCCTGGAGGAAGCGGAAGCCGATCAGCGCCACCATGTTGGGGGCCAGGCCGCACAGGCTGGAGCCGGTGAGGAAAATCGCGGTGCCGACGAACAGCACGCGCTTGCGGCCGTAGAGATCAGCCAGGCGGCCATAGATCGGGATGGTGACGGATTGCGCCAGCATGTAGGCACCAAACACCCAGCCGAACAGGCTGAAGCCGCCGAGGTCGGCCACAATGGAGGGGATGGCGGTGGCGACGATGGTGCCTTCGATGGCGGCCATGAACATCGTCAGCATGCAGGCGATCAGGATGAGGGGGCGATTGGGCATCGGGGTCAGGGGGCCTTATGAGCAGCGACGGGATGGCGGGTTGATGTGGCGCTGCCCGCCATGCCGGCAACCCCGAGGGCTTCGGCCGTTCAGTGCTGCTCGCATCGTTGGTATCCCCTTGCCGGGCAAGCATGGTGAATCCGGCGCCGATATGCCAGCCTCCCCCCCCCTGCCCGGCTGGCGCGGTTCGGGCGGGATGGAACGAGGACAGGGATGTGACCGACGCACTTGCGCGACGCCCGGAGCAGCTTGGGGTTGGTTCGCCGATCGGGCTGGAAATCGTGCCGGACATGGCGGCGCTGAGCCTGCATTTCGCCGATGCGCTGCTGGCGGAATATCGCGCCTGCATGGCGGCCGGGCGGGACTACGCGGTGTTCATCGTTCCGGTGGGGCCGGTCGGGCAGTTCGACCTGCTCGCCGCGCGCTGCAATGCCGAGGGGCAGGATATCTCGCGCCTGGTGCTGATCAACATGGACGAATATCTCGGGCCGGACGGGGACTATATCTCCGAGGACGACCCGCTGAGTTTTCGCGCCCACATGGAGCGGCATTTCTTCGACCGGCTCGACCGCGACCTGGCGCCGCCCCGCGCGCACAACATCTTTCCCAGCGCACGGATGCCGGAGGGCATGGCGGACACCATCGCGCTGTTCGGCGGCGTTGACGTGTGTTTCGGCGGGGTGGGCATCACCGGCCACCTGGCGTTCAACGATCCGTCGGAGCCGGGGGAACCCGATGACGTGGAGGGCTTCGCGCGGCTGTCGACCCGGGTGGTGCGGCTGAGCCGGGAAACGCTGACCATCAACGCGGTGACCGCGGCGCGTGGCAATATCGCGCGGATTCCGCCCACCGCAGTAACGGTGGGGATGGCGGAGATCCTGGCGGCACGGAAGGTGCGACTCTACATGAACCGCCCCTGGCAATGCGCCATGCTGCGCCGCCTGCTGCATGGCCCGGTGACCGCCCGGGTGCCGGCGTCCCTGCTGCAACGCCACCCCGATGCGCGGGTAACCGCGACGGTGGAAGTCACGCAAATGCCGGAGCCGGAACTGCGTTGAACCTGAATATCACGTGCGGTGCCCACGATATCGGGCGCATGGGTGAAATCGGGTAGAAGTCTTTGGTTTTTAAAAAGGGAAAGACGTTCTTTTTTAAAAAAAAGAACCAAAGAACTTTTGTCCACGGGAGTATCTGATGAACTTGGGTGCTGATGCCGGTGGGTTGGCCGGGGTGCTGGAGTATCCTACGGGGCTCGGCTGGTGGTGCTGCATCAGGATGATGTAGGGATGTGCCATGGGGCGAATGTCGCGTTTGTGGAACTCGCGCGGGCCGGCGCGATCACCTGTGGGGCGGCGATGGTGCCGTGTCCGTGGTTTCCCGAGATCGCGACTGCCGCGGCGGCGGAGCCCGGCCTGGATCTCGGGGTGCATCTGACGCTGACCTCAGAGTGGAGCGGCTATCGCTGGGGGCCAGTGTCGGCAGAGGGGCGTCGGTTGGCCGATCGGGACGGCTATTTCCCGCGCACCGTACCGGACCTGCGTGCCAGGCTCGATATCGGGGCGGCCGAGGCGGAACTGCGGGCACAGATCGAGCGGGCGATGGCAATGGGGATTCGGCCGACGCATCTGGATACCCATATGGGGGCGTGCCTGGTGCCGGAACTGCGCGCGGTCTATCTGCGACTGGGTCGCGACTATCGGTTGCCGGTGCTGCTGCCACGGGCGTTCGGGCAGTATGTCGGCGCGCTCAACATGGGAGCGCGGCCGGAAGGCGATGCGGCGGCATATGCGGGGCTGCTCGAAGCCACCGGGCAGCCGCAGATCGACGAGTTCCGGATGACGCCCGGGGTTGGCTCGGCCGAGGTGGAACCGGCGTATCGCGCGCTGCTGACCACGGTGGAGCCCGGGGTTACGTTCGTGGCACTGCATTGCAATGCGCCGGGGGATATCGAGGCCATCGTGCCGCCGCGGGCGCATTGGCGCACGGATGAGTATGCCCTGTTCGGGGCGGGCGCGCCGGCGGGCTGGATGGCGGGGGCGGGCGTCATCCCGATCGGTATGCGGGTGATCCGTATCCGCCCGGGGACGGCCACCTTGCTGGGATGAATCTGTCGGTTGCACTTAGCGTCGCTCGTACGTGCGTCGGTAAGGACAGGGACGGTGTTGGCGATGGAGATCATCACTGGTGTTGAGCGCCGTCGTCGGTGGCGTGTTGAGGAGAAGATACGGATCGTGGCGGAGGCTGAGCAACCCGGGGCCTGCTTTGCCGAAGTTGCGCGTCGACACGAGGTGAGCCGTGGGCTGTTGTGGACTTGGCGGCGCGAGGCCCGTCGCGGTGTGCTCGCCTTGGCGTCAGAGCCGCAGTTCGTGCCGGTGCAGGTAGTGCCG
>CAIMWH010000066.1 GCA_903845065.1 uncultured Rhodospirillales bacterium
AACCTCCCCCCCAAACACGCCTACGGCTGAACCACGCCCCCCGGCACGCCCCTTTCGCACGCCCTTGACACATACCAACCGGTCGGTATTCTCTCGCCATGCCCACCCTGACACGCGAAAAGCCGCCCTCCGCCCGCGCCCGCCTCCTCCAGGCGGCCCTCACGATCATCCGCGCCAAAGGCTACAGCGCCACCTCCATCGATGATCTCTGCACCGCCGCTGGCGTCACCAAGGGTGCCTTCTTCCACCACTTCCCCACCAAGGAAGCCCTCGCCGTCGCCGCCGCCGATCACTGGTCCGAAATCACCGGCCGCATGTTCGCCGCCGCCCCCTACCACACCCACGCCGACCCCCTTGCCCGCGTCCTCGGCTACATCGATTTCCGCGCCAGCCTCCTCGCCGGCCCCGTCGAAGGTTTCACCTGCCTCGCCGGCACCATGGTCCAGGAAGTCTTCGCCGAGCACCCCCCCATCCGCGAGGCGTGTGACACCGCCATCACCACCCACGCCGAAAACCTCGAAGCCGACATTGCCGAGGCCATGGCCGCCCACCACGTCACCAACACCACCGCGCGATCTCTCGCCTTGCACACCCAGGCCGTCGTCCAGGGCGCCTTCATCCTTGCCAAGGCCCGCGGCGGCCCCGATCTGGCGCGCGAAACTGTCACCCACCTCCGGCGTTACTTCGAACTACTGTTCCAATCCAACACCACCCAAGGGGAACCCAAGCCATGACCAGCCACTTCATCTGGTACGAACTGATGACCAATGACATCGCCGCCGCGTCCGCCTTCTACAGCCACGTCGTCGGCTGGACCGTGCAGGAAAGCGGCCAACCCGGCATGGACTACCGTATGTGGACCATCGAAGGCACCGCCATCGGCGGCCTCATGGCAGTCCCCCCCGAAGCCGCCGCCATGGGCGCCCGCCCCGCCTGGCTCGCCTACCTCAACGTCCCCGATGTCGATGCCAAAGTCGCCGCCGTCACCGCCGCCGGCGGCAAGGTCATGGTCCCCCCCACCGATATCCCCAACATCGGCCGCTTCGCCCTCATCGCCGACCCGCAAGGCGCCGCCATCTACCTGATGACCCCGCTCGGCGACATGCCCAGCACCGCCTTCGCCCCCGGCAAAACCGGCCACGGCGGCTGGCACGAACTCCACACCACCGACAACGAAGCCGCCATCAACTTCTACCACGCCCAGTTCGGCTTCACCCAGTCCGGCGCCATGGACATGGGCCCCATGGGCACCTACCGCCTCTTCAACGCCGAAGGCAGCGACAGCATGCTCGGCGGCATGATGAACAACCCCGCCCTCCCCCACCCCGCCTGGCTCTATTACTTCTGCGTCCCCGATATCAACGCCGCCAAATCCCGCCTCGAATCCTCCGGCGGCACCGTCCTCAACGGCCCCCACGAAGTCCCCGGCGGCGGCTGGATCATCCAGGCGCGCGATCCCCAAGGCGCCATGTTCGCCCTCGTCGGCGCCAACCTGGCCTGAACCCGGGATGACCCGCATCGCCCCCTGCCTGTGGTTCAACGGCCAGGCGGAAGAGGCGGCACGTTTCTACGTGTCGCTTTTTCCGGACGCCGCCCTCGGCCCCATCGGCCGCTACGGCGAGAACGCCCCCTTCCCCGCCGGCACCGCCCTGATGGTGGAATTCACCCTATTCGGCCAACGCTTCCAGGCGCTGAACGGCGGCCCGCAATTCCCCTTCACCGAAGCCATCTCCCTCTCGGTCTCCTGCAAAACCGCCGAGGAGGTCGATCACCTCTGGGCCGCCCTCACCGAAGGTGGCCACGAAGGCCGCTGCGGCTGGCTCAAGGACCGCTTCGGCGTCTCCTGGCAAATCGTCCCCGACGGCATCGGCACCCTGATGTCCGACCCCGATCGCGCCCGCGCCAGCCGCGCCACCCAGGCCATGATGAAAATGAAAAAACTCGACATCGCCGCCATGCGCGCCGCGGCGGACGGAGCCCCAGCATGACCCAGGCCCAGTTCGAACTCGCCATCGAACGCTACATCGCCGCCCCCCCCGAAACCGTCTACCAGGTCTGGACCCAGCGCCTCGAAGAATGGTGGGCCCCCAAGCCCTGGATCACCAAACTCATCGAGCAGGACCTCCGCCCCGGCGGCCGCTCCGCCATGATCATGTCTGGCCCCAACGGCGACACCGCCCCAATGGAAGGCGTCATCCTCGAAGTCATCCCCAACCGCAGCATCGTCTTCACCAACGCCTTCACCGCCGGCTGGATCCCCCAAACCCCCTTCATGGTCGGCTTCTTCACCTTCACCCCCGAAGGCCCCGGCACCCGCTACCGCGCCGGCTCCCGCCACTGGGACGAAGCCACCCACAAACAACACGAAGCCATGGGCTTCACCCAGGGCTGGACCACCGTCGCCAATCAGCTCGCCGCACTCGCCGAAGCCGCGGCCAAGGGTGGCGTCCAATAACGCAACAGCGGCAGCGCCCGCAGCGTCAGGCTGTCCGCCCCGCCGGTCACGATAACCGCATCGCCGTCCGTCCAGCGCAGCCCGTCCTCGGCATCCCACCAGCCGCCGCGCAGTTTCGGGCTACCAAGCGGGACCGCGGAGCCGTCGAGCGCAAGATATGCCACCGCCACACCAAGCCGCCGGTGGTCGCGATCGTTCACCCGCACTTGCCCGGGCACCGCACTGCGCGAGCACAACCGCACCCGGCGCGTTCCTGCCGGGAGATCGAAGTGCATCATGCCTCCCGCCCCTATCCGCGGCATCACCGTGGTGCCCAGCGCCCGAAGTGTCAGTGCGGTGTCGGCGCTGGTACGAAAGCCCAAACGAAGCGCCCGTCGCAGCAGGGCGGCGCGAACGTCGAGCAACCGCCGCCCGTCCATCACCAATTCGGCGCAGCCCCTCGCCTGCCACGCCTGCCGCGCGAAGTCCGGATGCAGCATGATCGCATCGCCTCCCTCCACGAACGCATGGCGGTTGCCGGTGTCGAGATAACTCTCGGCCGCCAACCCCTCGGCGAGCACCACGTCGTGCCGTTCCAGTTCGACATGCCAGTAGGTGATCACACCCACCGGCTCCTGCCGGATGGTCGCGCCATTGATCAGATAGCGCACCGGGATCAGCACTCCCCCCGCCAGCAGCGCATGGTCGGGCGAGAGCAGCAGGTCCCGGCGCGGCTGTCCGGGCGCGAATGCATCGCGCAGCACCCGCACCGGATGCACGTCCCACGGCCGCGCGTGCCGCCGGCAATCCAACCGACGGTGACCAAGCCAGCGCACCGCCATCCGCCCGCCCGACGCGGTCAGCGCGATATCGCCCACCCGCAGCCGTTCCACCGCGATCTCCCCACGCGCCGTCGCAATCCGCGTGCCGCCCGCAAAGCAGGGCAGCGCCGCCGTGCTGATGGTGGCGTTGGCGAACGTCAGCGTCTGGATATTAGTCAGCGTATCGGTCCCGTCCGGCGATCCGACACGGGTATCAACCACCGTCACCACCCCGCCATGCCGAGTGAGCACGTAGTCCGATTCCAATCCTGCATACGTCGCCGTATTGATCCCCGCCCCGCCATCCATCGTATCATTGTGGGAACCGGCGTTGGCGTCATGCAGCGTGGTGAGGAAATTCGGCGGCAACGTGAAGCCATTGTCCGGGACCGACGGCAGAAACCCCAGCGACAGCGCCTGCGTCGTATATTGCAGACGCTGCGCCGCGGTCAGCGGTGGCGCGACGGCCCCCGGCACCGACGGCTGCGAATAGTCGAGCGACAGGATCGGGCGATTGTAGGTCGCCGAGAATGCCTTCGCGCCATCCTGCGCAAAAGTGTCGGGCACCGCGATATAGTCCTCGGCCACTAGCGCGCTGACCGCCGCGCCGTAGGCGTCGTTGGCACTCTGCTGCCCCGTGGCGCCATCGGCCGTGGTATCGCCCGGCAAATACGGCGCCCCATTGACGATCAGCTTGAGCGCCGGTTGCGCGGTGTGAATGGCCAGCACCAGGTCGCGCATCGCTCGCGCGTTTTCGGCGATCGCAGCCAGGCGGGGCGGATAGCTCCAATTCGTCGGGTCCATCGGATCGACGGGCACATTGCGCCAAAAGTACTCGCCGGGATCATCGAGAAAGAGACCGGTAAATCCCTGCCCGGCAATCGTCGCAGCCCGGGCAAGCACCGCCGCTTCCCAGTCTGGGTCCAGAACCGGCACCGTCTGGCCGGCCGGCGTCGACACGAAGTTGACCAGGTAGGTCTGGCCGGTCTTGTCCAGCGGATCAATAGCGCCGAGCCAGGATGGCGCCGCGACGGAGCTGTTCCAGCCAGCGTTCCACATCGTCGTGTAGGTGTTGATCTTGTTGAGATCGAGGTAGCCATAGACCTCTTTGCCGCTGCCCTCGATCGCGGCGATCTCCGTCGGCGTCCAGAGGGTTTCGCTGGACAGTTGCCCGGTGTTGCTGACACGGGCGGCACCAATGACCAGCATGTCCTGCGTGGCTTGCACCAGGGCGTTGGTATCGGTCTGCGCCGAATAATCGATCGCCCAATTGGAAAACGCCGGCGCATGCGCGACCAATCCCAGAATTCCGGCATCGGCGACGGGGAATGGGCTGTCACCCACCAGCGTATCATTACCTGCGCTGCCGGTAAGGTGATCATTGCCGCCATAGCCGATCAGCGTGGTATCCGCCGTTGCCCCGATCAGCGTTTCGGCAGACGCACTGCCGATGAGGGTCGGGTTGACGGTCATTTTGGCCATCCATGTGATGTTCGGGTGCGGTCTTATACCGATAGCAGTTTATTCCGTATCGCTGCAAACTTGCCGCACATGGCCCGCCGCGGCGGTGTCCGGGCGGGCGGTGGGGTGGCCCAGCCGATCGATTGGCGCTACAGCCATGCCCGATGCAACCGGGGCGGCGTGCCGAACGAGCGCGCCCGTACCCCGCGACAAAGGAAGCGATCCCACCATGACCAAGAAGCCGCGCGGCCGCCTGTTCTTCGCCAACCCGGGCCCCACCAACATCCCCGACAGCATCCTCCACGCCCAGGCCCATCACGCGGTGGACTTCATGGATGCCGACTTCATCGAACTCTACAACGGCTGCGTCGCCGGCCTGAAGCGCGTGCTCCGCACCGAGCAGCACCTCTTCTTCTACACCGGCTCCGGCCACGCCGCCTGGGAAGCCAGCCTGGTCAACCTGCTCTCCGCCGGGGACCGCATCCTCATCGTCGAAACCGGCAACTTCTCCGAATCCTGGGGCCGCATGGCCAGCGGCCTCGGCATCGAGGTGCAAACCCTCCCCGCCGACTGGACCAAGGGCGCCGAGCCCGACGCCATCCGCGCCGCCCTCGCCGCCGACACCGGCCATACCATCAAGGCCGTCTGCTGCGTCCACAACGAAACCGCCACCGGCATGGTCCTCCCCCTCCCCGCCATCCGCGCCGCCATCGACGCCGCCGGCCACCCGGCCCTCTTCCTCGCCGACACCATCTCCTCCCTCGGCTCCATCGATTTCCGCATGGACGAATGGGGCGTCGACTGCGCCGTCGGCGGCAGCCAGAAAGGCCTCATGCTCCCCACCGGCCTCTCCTTCACCGGCGTGTCCAACAAGGCGATGGAAGTCCACAAGACCTCCAAAATGCCGAAGCACTACTTCAACTGGACCAACATGCTGACCCGCCCGCACAAGAGCTTCATCGGCACCGTGCCGACCAGCTTCTTCTACGGCCTGCGCGAAGCCCTCCGCCTCATCCATGACGAGGAAGGCCTGTCCGACGTCCTCGCCCGCCACGCCCGCCTCGGCGAAGCCGTCCGCCGCTGCGTGCAGCATTGGTCGGGCAACAACGGCCCGCAACTCTTCTGCCAGAACCCCGCCCGCTATTCCGACTCCGTCACCGCCGTGCTGATGCCCGAAGGCTTCAACGCCGAAGCCATCCGCAAAACCGCCCTCTCCCGCTTCAACGTCTCCCTCGGCGGCGGCCTCGCCCGCCTCAACGGCAAAGTCTTCCGCATCGGCCACCTCGGCGACCTCAACGAACCGATGATCCTCGGCACCCTCTCGGTCGTCGAAATGGCGCTCCGAATGAACGGCGTCCCCCACACCCCCGGTGGCGTCGACGCCGCCATCGCCTACCTCGCGGAAGCGTAGGCACCCCCGCAACGGACAAAAGTTTTTGCTTCTTTTTTCAAAAAGAAGCGCTTTCTTTTCTGAAGAAAAGAAACAAAAGACTTTTGTCCGTTGTGTCCTGGGTCAGGCCCCCAGTTCCCGCACCATGAACTCCATCGCCCGGCGCAGGAAGTACGGCTTGCCCCACACCGTCGTATGGTCATCTCCCAGCAGCGGAATGAACTCGAAATCCTTGTCCGCCGCGATCAGCGCCGCCGCAAGCTGCATCGTCAGCGCCGGATGCACATTGTCATCCATATCCCCGGTCGCCAGCAGCAACTTCCCGCGCAGATTCGCCGCGAACGGCGGATTCGAAGCGCTGGTATAGTTCGTCGCCCCATCCGCCTGCCGCACCACCGGCCCCATGTATTTCTCCGTCCAGGCGAAACTATACCCCATCTGGTCATGATTGCCTGACGTCGCCACCGCGACATGGAACACCTCGGGATACGTCAACAACGCCTTCACCGAGGCATACCCGCCACCCGAATGCCCCATGATCCCCACCCGGCTCGCGTCGAACCACGCATGCCGCGCCGCAAGTTGCTCCAGCGCCGCCACATGATCCGCCAGCGTACCGGGATCATCCAGCCGCCCATAGCTCACATCATGAAACGCCTTCGAGCGCAGCGGCGTGCCCCGCCCATCCACATTCATCACGATGAACCCCAACTCCGCGAACGCCTGCGGCAAACTGGCCCGCCCGAGTTCCCCCATGACGTCGGTCAGCATCACGGTCGGAAGTTGCCCGCGCTGCGGCCCCGGATAGATATAGTCGATCACCGGATACTTCTTCGCCGGATCGAAATCCGTCGACAGCCACAACGCCCCCCACAGCGTGGTCACCCCATCCGCCGCCACCGAGGTAAACGGCACCGGCCACCGCCAATCGGCCACGTCCACCTCCGCGGTGCACAGCGTCGCCACCAGCGAGGCATCCGCGCGCCGCACCTCCGTCACCGGCGGCCGTGTCAGGTCCGAGTGTGTCTCCACGAAATACCGCCCGGACGGCGCCCGCCACGCGCCGATCTCCTGCTCGGGCCGAATATGATCGCGCGGCACCCGCTTGAGCGGCATCGCCAGGCAATGATCGCCCTCCCCCGGCGTCAGCACCACCAGCGCCCCGCCATCGAGCGACGCCCGGCACAGCACGCGATGATACGGATTGGCCGCCGGATCGAGCCCACCGGCCAGGAACTCAGCCGTACGAGCGGTCACATCCACATGCAGCAGATCCCGCACCGCCCAATCGCCGGCGGTGATGCGGTTCTTGCGTGCGCCGGTCGCCAGATCGTGCAAATAAAGATGCGCCCAGCCATCCTCCTGCGAAAACCAGATGAACTCGCCGCTCCCCGGCAGCACGCGGATATTGGGCAGCCCGGCCACCGAGAGGTTGGTGTCGATGAACGTATCGGCGGTCTCGGTATACACCGCGCGTACCACGCCCGTCGCGGCGTCAACCTCGTGCAACGTCTGCCGCTGCCAGAACCTGTCCCGATCGAGGAAATGCACCCGGGTGGAGTCGGGCGTCCACCACGCCTCGTCCTTCTCGATGCAGGTGGTCATGCCCGTCACATGCGCCCCCGCCACCGGGATCACCCGCCCGCTCGCCACCTCGATGATGTGGTGGGTCTCAAGCGGCAGATGCGCGTCCCCGCTGAGGGCGAACTTCATGCTGTGCAACACCGGCCGCGCCCCACCACCATCCGGCGCATGCTGCACCAGCGGCAGGTCAAGCACCTCCCGCTCATCCAGCCGCGAGGTGAACAAATACCGCCCATCCGGAGACCACAACGCATTGGCCGGCAACGAAATCCCCCGCCGCCGCAGCGACACGGTGGTGAGGTTCATATCGGTCGACTTGCCATAGGCGTGATGCGCCGCCCCGTCCTGCGTCAACCGCCGCTCGGCATCGGTCGCCAGGTCCCGCAGCCAAAGGTCATGCGCGCGGCAGAACACCGCGAGCCGCCCATCGGGCGAGGCCAACTCACCCGCACGCAACGCCACCGGCGCCGCCTCGATGGTGCCATCCAGATGCACCCAGCGACCGTCCGCCAGACGCAACCGAACCACCGGACCAGCCAGGTCGAGGTCCACGATCGGCAACCGCCCGGCCTCGGCGGCAATCCCGGCCCCGCGCAGCGCGGCAGTGGCGGCGTCATGATCGAACGCGGCAGCCGCCGCGCCGGTCGCGGCGTCGACCCGGGTAAACGTCACCCCGCCGACGGATTCATGGCGATACCAGAACGCGTCAGTCGCGCCGATCCAATGCGGCCGGGGCTGCGGATTGAAAATGTTGGGACGCAGATTCCCGGCGAGGAAGCTTTCGGAGCGGGCACGGCGAGTGGCATCGAGCATGAGGCGGTCTCCCTGATGCCCCAGGCTAGAGGCATCAGCGGCCACCCGTAAATGGCAGGCCTAGCCCCGCTTGCGCCGCGCCGCGAACAGGCCGAGCAACCCGGCGCCGATCAACGCCCCGGTGGCGGGTTCCGGCACCGCAGTGATCGTCACGCCGTCAAGCAGCGCGTAGGGCGGCTGCCCAACCGGGGTGCCGTTGGCGAGAAACGACAGCGTCATGTTGGCCGCCGTGGCGACGAATACCAACTGCTGCAACGTCCAGGAGGTGATGGTGTGCAGCGGCACATTGATCAACGCACCCTGCTTGCTGACGCCGCCGAGGGTGACGGTCCACTGGTCCGTGGTGGCAACAGTGCCATAGCCATATTGCCCGGCGCCGGCCTGGTAGAACGACACCATGTAGGTGGCGCCGGTGACCATGCCGACGAGGTCCTGCGAAATGGTGTCGGTGTGATAGTCGGAATCCGAAGCCAGGAAATTGCCGCCGGCCGGGCTCGCGGCAAGGGTGCCGAAGCCGCCGTTGGCCGAGTTCCACAGGCTCTGCCCGGCGCCGCACGGCCCCGAGAAGCCGCTGCCCGCGGTGGTGACATCGACGATGAAAGTGCAGCCCGAGCCCGAGACCTTGTTGGTGTACCAGCCGCCGGCGTTGGAGGTCGCGGCGGTTGTCCCGGTGATCTGGCTGCCGGCGCCGCCGGTGATGGTGGAGAAATTGCCATTGCTCAGGGTTTGCGCCTGCGCCGTGACGGCGAGCAGCAACCCGGCCGCCGCGCCGATCAGTCCACGCGAGATCAAGGACCACCGCGCCATCGTGCAATCGCTCATCGTGAGTCCTTTTCGTCGCGTCATCACGTCATTCGATGTGCCATGGTATGAAAGCCGGATCAAGCAACAAAAAATATTAAATCCGCGTTTTTAGACGAAGCCACCCACTACGCTACCGCCGCCATGCCATCCCCGGGCGCGAACACCTCGATCGGCCGCTGGATACCCCGCAGCGTATGCTCGCCCAACGTGCGCCACCCACCCGCCACTGCCCGGGCGAACCTGCCCGATACCAGCACCGGCTCCCCCAGCGGCTTGGTGAGATCCTCGATCCGCGCCACCTCGTTCACCGCCGCCCCCACCAGGGTGAACTGCAACCGCTCCGGCACCCCCACGTTGCCGTAGATGACTTCGCCGAGGTGCAGCCCGGTGCCAAACTCCAGCGGCCGCGCGCCCTCCTCGTACACATGCGCCGCCAACCGCCGCCGCGCCTCCCCGGCCGCCGCCAGCGCCCGGCCGCACGCCTCCGCCTCCGTGGTCTCCACCCGGAAAAACCCCAGCACCGCATCCCCGATGAACGACACCACCTCCCCGCCATGGTCATGGATCGCCCCCGCGGTCATCTCGAAATACCGGTTGAGCACCCGCAGGAACCCCTCCGCCGTATCGTGATCGGCCAGCGTGGAGGAGTGCCGCAGGTCGCTGTACCACAGCGCCGCCCGCAACTTCTCCCCATCGCCGCGATGAATGGCCCCCCGCAGCACCGCCTGCCCGGCATGCCGCCCGAGATAGGCACTCGCCACATTATGCGCGATCGCCCGATCGAGCCGCCCCTTCAGCGCCACCGCCAGCCGGCTGGTGATGCGCTGCAACAGCCGGATCTCCCCATCGCTGAACCCGGCCGGCCGGTCGCACACCCAGGAGCAGATGATGCCCCGCCGCCCGTCGACATCCTCGCGATGATGCTCGTCGAACTGCACCGCCAGCAGCAGGTAGTCATGCCCGCCCTTGTCGCGCAGTTCGGGCAGGATGGGGAAATCGAGCAGCGCGTTGCGCCCACTCAACCGCCGGCGCAGCAGCGGCAGATGATGCAGGTTCACATGGCGCACCGGGCTGTTGAGATACCCGTCGCTCGCCCGCGTCTCCCACGAAAACAGCTGCACCCCCACCCCTTCCGCCGTCCAGGTCAACGAGCCCGCCACATACAGCGGATGCAGCACATTGAAGCTCACATTGCCGCGCAGGATCGGCACCCCGGCCGCCCGCAGCCGGCGGCACAATGCGTCGAACAGCGCGGCGGGCTCGGAACTGCCCAGCGCCTCACCGGCGAGCCAGGTCGCGATATCGTCGGCCAGGGCGCCGAGGGACGAATGACGGCGGCTGGAAGCCATGGGCAATCTCTCCCGAGAGGTGTCAGGCCGCCGCATCCGGGCTAGGCTCGGCGCATGCGGACCAACTGTCATATGCGTACTGCAAGCGTCGGAGGGAAGCCGGGTCGATGACCGCGCCGCATCCCGAAACCTGGCTGCGCCCCCGGCCGGAGGGCCTGCACTGCGAACCCGGCGGCTTCTATATCGACCCATTGCGCGCCGTCGACCGCGCCGTGATCACCCACGGCCACTCCGACCATGCCCGCCCCGGCCACCAGGCCGTGCTGGCAACCGCCGCCACCCTCGCCATCATGCAGGCCCGCAACGTCGCCGGCCGCAGCGAACGCGCGGCGGCCTGGGGCGAGCGGATACAGGTGGGCGAAGTCACCCTCTGGCTCGAACCCGCCGGCCACGTGCTGGGCTCGGCCCAGGTGGTGATGGAATATCGCGGCAGCCGCGCCGTGGTCAGCGGCGACTACAAGCGCGCGCCCGACGCCACCTGCGACGGCTTCATTCCCGTCCCGTGCGACGTGTTCGTCACCGAAGCCACCTTCGCCCTGCCGGTGTTCCGCCACCCGCCCGCCGCCGCCGAAATCCGCCGCCTGCTCGACAGCGTCGCCCTGTTCCCCGACCGCACCCACGTCATCGGCTGCTATTCCCTCGGCAAAACCCAGCGCCTGATCTCCCTCCTGCGCGCCGCCGGCTGGGACGCGCCGATCTGGCTGCACGGCGCGCTGCTGCCAATGTGCGCGGTCTACGAAGCCCACGGCGTCCCCCTCGGAGACCTCCGCCCGGCCACCGTGGCCGCGAAAGCCGACCTCATCGGCCGCATCGTGCTGGCACCCCCGTCCGCCATCACCGACCGCTGGGCCCGCCGCCTCGCCGAACCCGTCGTCTGCTTCGCCTCCGGCTGGATGCGGGTGCGCCAGCGCGCCAAGCAGAGCGGCGTCGAACTCCCGCTGGTCATCTCCGACCACGCCGACTGGGACGAACTCAACGCCACCCTCGATGACGTCGGCGCCCCCGAAGTCTGGGTCACCCACGGCCGCGAGGAAGCGCTGATCCACGCCGCCGGCCTGCGCGGCATCCGCGGCCGCGCCCTCCGCCTGGTCGGCTACGGCGAGGACGAGACATGATCGCCTTCGCTGGCCTGCTCGAACGCCTGCTGTTCGCCCCCGGCCGCAACGCCAAGATCGCCCTGCTCCGCCGCTACTTCGCAACCGTGCCCGACCCCGATCGCGGCCTCGGCCTCGCCGCCATCACCGGGGACCTCTCGCTGACCGCCGCCAAGCCCGCCCTGATCCGCGCCCTCGCCACCGAGCGGATGGACCCCGAACTCTTCGCCCTGAGCTACGATTTCGTCGGTGACCTCGCCGAAACCGTCGCCCTGATGTGGCCCGGCACCGCCAGCCACGCCGCCCCTGCGCTGGCCGAGGTGGTGGCAACCCTGCAACGCACCCCCAAATCCGCCCTCCCCGACGTGGTGGCCGGATGGCTCGACGGCTCCGACCCCGGCGTCCGCCTCGCTTTGCTCAAGCTCATCACCGGCGGCCTGCGCGTCGGCGTCTCCGCCCGCCTCGCCAAGGTGGCCCTCGCGGACCTCTCGGCCGGCCGCGTGAGCGCCGATGACGTCGAGGAAACCTGGCACGGCCTCACCGCCCCCTATGCCGACCTGTTCGCCTGGCTCGAAGGCCGCGCTCCCCGCCCCGACCCGCGCGAGGCCCCGGTGTTCCGCCCCCTCATGCTCGCCCACCCGCTGGAGGACGAACCGCTCGACCCCGCCACGCTGCGCGCCGAATGGAAATGGGACGGCATCCGCGTCCAACTCGTCGCCACTGCCGGCGGCCGCCGCCTCTACTCGCGCGGCGCCGAGGATATCTCCGCCGCCTTCCCCGAAATCATTGCCGCCATGGACTTCCGCGGCGTGCTCGACGGCGAGTTGCTCGTGGTCCGCCACGGCACCGTCGCCCCCTTCGCCGACCTTCAGCAACGCCTCAACCGCAAATCCGTCACCGCCCGCCTGCGCCAGGATTTCCCAGTCCAGGTCCGCCTCTACGACATCCTGTTCGACGGCGCCGAGGACCTCCGCCCCCTCCCCTTCGACACCCGCCGCACCCGCCTCGAACACTGGTTCACCCGCACCCTCCCAGCCCGGATGGACCTCTCGGAGATGATCGCCTTCGACACCATGGACCACCTCACCGCCCTGCGGGACGGCGCCCGCGCCGCCGCCATCGAGGGCCTGATGCTCAAGCGCGCCGACTCCCCCTACCTCGCCGGCCGGGTGAAAGGGATGTGGTGGAAATGGAAACGCGACCCGCTCACGCTCGATGCCGTGCTGATGTACGCCCAGCGCGGCCACGGCAAGCGCAGCTCCTACTATTCCGATTTCACCTTCGGCGTCTGGCGCGAGGACGGCGTGCTGGTCCCCATCGGCAAGGCCTATTTCGGCTTCACTGATGCCGAACTCGCCTTCCTCGACAAATGGGTGCGCGACCATACGACCCAGCGCTTCGGCCCCGTCCGCGAGGTCGCCCCCGCCCTCGTCCTGGAAATCGCCTTCGACGCCGCCCAGGCCTCCACCCGCCACAAGTCCGGCGTCGCCCTGCGCTTCCCCCGCATCGCCCGCATCCGCACCGACAAACCCGCCGCCGAAGCCGACCGCCTCGAAACCGTGATGCGCCTGGCTACAGGCGGCTGATCACCGTCTCCAGATCGCCATACCCGGTCTGCCGCCGCTCATACGCCAGCCCCAGCCGCACCGCCGCCGCCTCC
>CAIMWH010000067.1 GCA_903845065.1 uncultured Rhodospirillales bacterium
AAGTGCTACGCGATAACGGGCTGCGCCTGCTGCTTGTGGGATATGAGAGCGGTAATCAGCAGATTCTGCATAATATCAAGAAGGGTATGCGCATCGAGGTGGCGAAGCAATTCACCCGCGATTGCCATGAACTCGGCATCAAGATCCACGGCACCTTCATCCTCGGCCTGCCCGGCGAAACGACGCAGACCATCCAGGAAACCATCAAGTTCGCCACCGAGATCAACCCCCACACCATCCAGGTCTCGCTCGCGGCGCCGTATCCCGGCACGTTCCTCTACAAGCAGGCGGTGGAAAACGGCTGGCTTGACGCCAGCAACGCCGAGTTGATCGACGACCACGGCATCCAGATCGCGCCGCTGCACTACCCGCATCTTTCGCATACCGAAATCTTCGACTCGGTGGAGACCTTCTATAAGAAGTTCTACTTCCGCGCCCCCAAGATCGCCTCCATCGTCAACGAGATGATCCGCAGCCCGCAAATGATGAAGCGCCGCCTGCGCGAGGGCGTGGAGTTCTTCCAGTTCCTGCGGGATCGCCACGCGGCTTGATCGCCCACCCCCTCTCCCGCGTTGGCGGGAGAGGGCCGGGGTGAGGGCAGCGCCGCCGCACAATAGCCAAATGCCCCCCCCCATCATCACCGCCGACGATTTCGGCCTCTCCCTATCCGTCAACGAGGCCATCGAGCGCGCCCACGTGGACGGCATCCTCACCAACGCCAGCCTGATGATGGCCGGCGCCGCGGTGGAGGATGCACTTGCCCGCGCCCGTCGCCGCCCCACGCTCCGAGTCGGCCTCCACCTCGTCGTCATCGAGGGGCCTGCCGTTCTGCCGCCCGCCGAAATCCCCGATCTCGTCGACGCAACCGGCTGGTTCCCCTCCGATCAGCTAGCCCTCGGCCTGCGCTACTTCTTCCTCTCGCACGTTCGCCGCCAGCTTGCCGCCGAAATCCGCGCCCAGTTTGCCGCCTTCGCCGCCACCGGCCTGCCGCTCGCCCACGCCGACGCGCACAAGCACATGCACCTTCACCCCACCGTGGGCGCCCTGATGCTTGCTGCCGGCCGGGCCTACGGCCTGCCGCGCGTGCGCATCCCGCGCGAACCTCCCGAGATCATGGCCCGCCTCGGCGTTCCGCCGACGTTCGGCGCCCGCGCCATGGCTGCATGGACGCGGCTCCTGCGCGCCCAGGCCCGCGCCGCCGGCGTCGCCACCAACGATCACGTCTTCGGTCTCGCCTGGTCCGGCGCGATGACCGAGGATCGCGTGCTGCAAATCCTCGCCAACCTGCCCCCCGGCCTGAACGAACTCTACTTCCACCCCGCCACCGGGCGGGATGCGGTCATCGAGCGCTGGATGCCCACGTACCGCCACGCGGACGAACTGGCCGCCCTCGTCAGCCCGGCGGTCAGAGCCGCGCTAGCACCTCCGGGTTGACGACATTGATCGGCGCCCCGGCCGCGTAGGCCGCGATCTGGTCGAAGATATCGCTGAACTGCACCTCGTATTCGTCGCGCGAGACGTAGCCGATATGCGGCGTGCAAACGACATTCGGCATCGCCAGCAGGAGATGCGCGCCGCCCAGCACCGGCTCCTCCTCGAACACATCCACCGCCGCACCCCCCGGCCGCCCCGCAAGCAGCGCCGCCTCCAGCGCGCCGGGCACGATCAGCCCGGCCCGGCTGGTGTTGACGAGCAGCGCATCGGGCTTCATCCGCGCCAGGTCGTCGGCCGTGACAGCGCCGCGTGTGGCGGGATACAGCCGCAGATGCAGCGAAACCACGTCGCATTCAGCGAAGAACGCGGCCTTGCTCGCCGCCACCTCCACCCCATCCGCCCGCGCCCGGTCCAGCGATGCCGCGCCCGACCACGCCATCACCCGCATGCCGAACGCCCGGCCGTACCCCGCCACGGTGGCGCCGATCCGTCCGTAGCCGAATATCCCCAGCGTCTTGCCGCGCAGCGTGCTGCCCACCCCGATCTGCCAAGTGCCGGCCTGCAAGGCCGCCATCTGCTGCGGGATTTGCCGCGCCGCCGCCAGCACCAGGCCCCAGGTCAACTCCGCCGCCGCATACGAAGGCGTGCCGGCATGCTGGTCCGATGAAACGATGACGCCGAGCCGGTTGCACGCCGCGATATCGATGTGGGGGTAGACGCTGCGCTGGCTGATCAGCCGCAACTTCGGCAACCGCTCCAGCAGCGCGGCGCCGATTTTCGTGCGCTCGCGGAACAGCACCAGCACCTCGAAATCGGCCAGCCGGGCGGCCAGGGCGTCGGTGTCCTGCACATGGTCGTTGAATACCGTTACCTCGTGCCCGGCCAGCTTGGCGAAGCATGGCAACGTGCGCAGGGTGTCGAAGTAATCGTCGAGTATCGCGACTTTCATCCGGCCTTTCTCCTAGATCCCGGGCGCCTTTTCGGGCTGGCGCGCAAACGCCCCGCCATGTTCGAGGTATTCCCACGGCCCATCCACATCCACGCCCATTTGCCGCAGCATGGGGATGTGCTCCTCGGCATTGTCCAGCGGCACATAGCCCAGGGCCGCCCACCCCGGGTCCGCCGTCTTGATACGGGTGTTGCCCGAGTAGCCGTTCACCACCAGGCACCCCGGATCGGGGTGGCGCAGCGACAAATCGACGAGTTGGCAGATATCCCGCGGGCTCAGCCACGTCGCCAGGGAACGCTGGTCGATCGGCAGCGGGCGGTAGGTGCCGATGCGGAGCGACACCGAGCTGATGCCATGGCGATCATAATAATATCGCAACATCGTCTCGCCGAGAACCTTGAAGGCCCCGTACATGCTGTCCGGCCGGGGCGGCATCGCGGGGCTGACCGGCACGTCGATCGGGTAGCAGCCGAAGGCGTGGTTGGAGGAGGCGTAGACGATGCGCTTCACGCCGGCGAGCCGCGCGGTTTCCAGCACATCGTAGAGGCCGCGGGCATTCACCTGGAACAGCGCCTCCAGGTCATGCTCGGCCGGCGCGCCGGTCATGTGCACCAGCGCATCCACCCCCGCCATCATCCCTGCGAACGCGGCGCGATCACCCACATCGGCCGCCACGAATTCCTCGTTGGCGGCGAGATCGTCCACCGCGCGGAGGTCGGTCAGGCGCAGATACCGATAGGTTGCGCGCAGGCCCGCCCGCAGCGCCTTGCCGATTTCCCCGGCCGCCCCCGTCAGCAATACGCGATCCGTCGCCGGATTGATCATCTAAGCCTCCCCAAACACGCGGGCACCATCCAACCCCGCCGATCCGCGGTCAACGGCTCCACCATCGACACGCGGCCCCCAGGCTCTATAACCACCATCCCGTTCCAATGCCCGAGACCCCGCCCATGGCCGAACCCCAGCCCGTTCCGAAGTCCTGGCCCTTCGAGGAGGCCCAGAAGGTGGCCGCCCGCCTGGCGGCGTCGGGAAAAACCTCGGCCCTGTTCGAAACCGGCTATGGCCCGTCCGGCCTGCCGCATATCGGCACCTTCGGCGAGGTTGCCCGCACCTCCTGGGTGCGCCGCGCGTTCACCGAACTCACCGGCCTGCCCTCCCGCCTGCTCGCCTTCAGCGATGACATGGACGGGCTGCGCAAGGTGCCGGACAACGTGCCCAACAAGGAGATGCTGGCCAGCCATCTCGGCAAGCCGCTGACCCGCATCCCCGATCCGTTCGGCACCCATGACAGCTTCGGCGCCCACAACAACGCCCGCCTGCGCGCGTTCCTCGACAGCTTCGGCTTCGACTACGAATTCGCCTCCTCCACCGAATACTACGCCTCCGGGCGGTTCGATGCGGCGATGACGCGCATGCTCGAACGCCACGACGAAATCGTCGCCGTGATCCTGCCCACGCTGGGGTCCGAGCGGCAGGCGACCTATTCGCCGGTGCTGCCGATCCACCCGAAAACCGGCGTGGTGATGCAGGTGCGCATCGAGCAGGTGAACGCCGCCGCCGGCACCGTGGTGTGGCGCGATCCGGACACCAACGAGGCCTACGAAACCCCCGTCACCGGCGGCCACGCCAAGATGCAGTGGAAGGCGGACTGGGCGATGCGCTGGCACGCGCTGGGCGTGGACTACGAAATGTCCGGCAAGGACCTCATCGACAGCGTGCGCCTGTCAGGCCGCATCTGCCGCATCCTGGGCTCAGAACCGCCCACCGGCTTCACCTATGAGTTGTTCCTCGACGAGCAGGCCCAGAAGATCAGCAAGTCCAAGGGCAACGGCATCGCGGTGGAGGAGTGGCTGAAATATGCCCCGCCGGAGAGCCTGAGCCAGTTCATGTTCAACCAGCCGCAGCGGGCCAAGCGGCTGTATTTCGATGTCATCCCCAAGTCGGTTGACGAGTACATCGCCAATGCGCTGAAGGGCCAGGGCCAGACCGAACCGGTCAACCCGGCGTGGCACATCCACGGCGGCACAGTGCCGCAATCCGCCCATAGCCCGATCAGCTTCGCCATGCTGCTCAATCTCGCCAGCGTGGTGAACGCCGATACCCCCGATATCCTGTGGGGCTTCATCCGCCGCTATATCCCGGGCGCCACGCCCGAGGACATGCCGCTGCTCGCCCGCCTCGTCGAATACGCCCTGGCCTACTACCGGGATTTCGTGCGGCCGAAAAAGGAATACCGCCAGCCCGACGCCAATGAGCGCGCGGCGCTGGAGGACCTCGCGGCCAGCCTGCGCACGCTGCCGGGCGATACCTCGGCCGAGGACGTGCAGAACCTGCTCTACGAGATCGGCAAGCGCCACGCCTTCGTGGAGTTGCGCGCCTGGTTCGGCTGCCTCTACCAGGTGCTGCTCGGCCAGAACGAAGGCCCCCGCTTCGGCCAGTTCATCGCCCTCTATGGCATTGCCGAGACCACCGCCCTCATTGAACACGCCCTCGCCCGACCGACAGACCCCGTCTGACCTCCATGCTCGCCACCGTGAAAAAGCTGCTGCGGCATCTGCCCGCCCTCCTCGGCGTCGTGCTGTTCATCGGCGCGATCTACGTGGTGCAGAAGGAATTCCGCAGCCTCAAGGTCTCCGACATCCAGCACGCGCTGGGCCAGATCCCCACCAGCGCGCTGGTGATCTCCTTCGTGTGGAACCTGCTGGCCTACTTCATCCTCACCTTCTACGACCGGCTGGCGACCATCTACGCCGGGCGGATGGTAAGCTACGGCAAGGTCGCGTTCGCCTCCTTCTGTGCCTACACGCTGGCGCACAACCTGGGTGTGGCCGCCGTCTCGGGCGCCGCCGTGCGCTACCGGCTGTATGCCGGCTGGGGCCTCACCCCGCTGCAAATCGGCAAGGTGGTGGTGTTCTGCTCCCTCACCTTCAGCTTCGGCGGCCTGGTGCTGGGCGGCTCCATCCTGTTTTTCGAACCCGATGCCATTCCCTTCTTCGGCGCGCATCTGCCGCACTGGGTGATGTACTGCATCGGCGCCGGCATGTGGGTGGTGGTGACGGCCTACATCACGCTCTCGCGCCTCATCGGCACCGTGCGGCTGTTCGGCAACACCATTGAGCTGCCGCGCTTTCACATGGCGATCGCACAGGTGATCCTCGCCACCGTGGATGTCGGCGTCACCGCGGCCATCATGTACGCCCTGCTGCCGGACGCGCCGGGGCTCACCTACCCGAAGTTCCTCGGCATCTACCTCGCCTCCTACACCGCCGGCCTCATCGCCAACCTGCCCGGCGGGCTTGGCGTGTTCGACACCGCGATGCTGATCGGGCTGCAACCCTACCTGGAGCCGCCGCAGATCGTCGGCGCCATCCTGATTTTCCGGCTCTACTACTACATCATCCCGCTGTTCCTCGCCGGCGGCCTGTTTGCCGGCAACGAGATGCTCCTGCGCAGCAAGAGCGTGCTGAAAACCGCCGGCACCACCAAGTCCGTCGAGGCGATCGGCCGCTGGAGCCAGCCCGATTTCGTTGTCGCCGCCGGCACCGGCGCGGTGGCCCTGTGTGGCGCCCTGCTGATGGCCATCGGCCTGCTCGATATCGGCGGCGAGGTGCCCAACTACCCGGACTGGCTGTCCTGGACCATCGGGGAGATGGACGAGTTCATCCCGAGCCTGCTCGGCGCCGCCCTCGTGGTGCTCGCCCTCGGGCTGACGCAGCGGGTGAAGCTCGCCTGGACCGGCAGCCTGGCTGCCCTGGCGATCGGGGCGATGTTCCTGCTGGCCTATGGCGCGCCGCTGTGGGTGCCGGTGGTCCTGCTCGTCACCGCCCTCATGCTGGCGCCGTTCCACCGGGCGTTCTACCGCAGCACCAGCCTGTTCGCGGCCAAGCTGCGACCGGGCACCGTGCTGCCGCTGATCGCGCTCACGCTGTGCGTCATCGCGCTCGCCAGTTTCGAGCCGAAGCTGCAAACGCTGGACAGCAACAGCTTCTGGGAAGCCATCCTCTCGCCCGACGTTCCGCGCTCCATGCGGGCCTCCCTCGCCGGGGTGATCGCGCTCGGGCTCTACGCGCTGTGGCGGCTGCTGCGGCCGGCCCATACAAGGTTCACGCCGTGGAACCCGGATGCCGCCGCGGAATACGCCGCCCTCGGCACCCCCGCCCCCACCCAGGCGGACGGCGTGATCTGGGGCGAATCCGGCCGCGCGGCCATCGTGTTCCGCCGCACCGGGCGCATCCTGCTGGCCCTCGGCGATCCGGTGGGCGATCCGGCCGACCGCATCTCGGCCATCTGGTCACTGCGCGATCTCGCCCGCGAGGAAAACCTCGACCCGGCGATATGGCGCGCCACCCGCCAGCATCTGCAAACCTACGGCGACATCGGACTCACCGCCCTGCCGCTCGGCCCGGACGGCATCCCCATCGGCGATTCCGAAGACACCCCCGGCCCCCATGCCACCCACTTCCTGGTGTGCCTCGCTGAACGCGACCTGCCGGCCCTGCTGCCGCTGCTCCCGAGCCTCGCCAGGACCTGCCCGCGCCCTGCGTGAAAGCCGCAGGCTGGATTCGCGCGATGCGACAAAGCCATTGAGCATCATCACCAAATGGTGAGCGGCTCGCGCACCGATTCATCTGCCCAAACAAGGCCATAGGCATTAACCGAGGGTTGATGTTTGGCTGGTTAAGTCCGATGCCAATGATCTGTCGACCTCTCGTTATTTCGCAATTTGCGATGCAAACCGCAGGCACGTGAATTGCGAGAGCTTCTCCAAACGCCTCTCGCTCACGCAAACGGAGAATTGCCCATGTCCCGCATCCTCGTCACCGGCGGCGCCGGCTTCATCGGCTCCCACCTTGTCGACGCCCTGCTTGCGGCCGGCAACGATGTGACGGTGATTGACGATCTCTCCACCGGCCATCGCGAGAACCTCGATCCGCGCGCCCACCTCATCGTGGGTGACGTGGCGGATGCCGCGTTGATGACCGAGACCATGCAGGGCATAGACGGCTGCTTCCACCTTGCCGCCATCGCCTCGGTGGCGCGCGGCAATACGGACTGGGTGGGCACCAACCGCACCAACCTCGTCGGCACCATCACGGTGTTCGATGCCGCCCGCGCCGCCGGCCGCATCCCGGTGGTCTATGCCTCCTCGGCCGCCATCTACGGCCGCCAGGCGGACCTGCCGCTGCACGAAAACCTCAGCCCAGCCCCGATGTCCGCCTACGGCGCCGATAAGCTCGGCTGCGAACTCCACGGCGCCGTCGCCTGGGGCGTCCATGGCGTCCCCACCTGCGGCTTCCGCTTCTTCAACGTCTATGGGCCCCGGCAGGACCCGAAATCGCCCTACTCCGGCGTGATCTCCATCTTCGCCGACCGCATCGCGCGCGGCGCGCAGATCACCATCGACGGGGACGGCAGCCAGACGCGGGACTTCATCTTCGTGGCCGATATCGTGCGCCACCTCGTCGCCGGGATGGACCTGCTGAACACCCAGCCGACCGCGGCGGTGTTCAACGCCTGCACCGGGAACGCCACCTCGGTGCTTGATCTCGCCGAAACCATCGCCGCCGCCGCGGACCAGCCGGTGAACATCGTGCATGGCGCGCCGCGCCCGGGCGATATCCGTAGCTCCCTCGGCAACCCCAACCGTGCCATCGCGGCCCTCGGCGTCAAGGCCGAAACCCGCCTGCTGCATGGCCTCGCGCAGACCCTCGCCAGCCTGCAAACCGCCTGAGGATACGGGGGGGGGGCCGCCCCCCCCCTCTCCGTCACATCGTCGCGCCGAGCACCCACGGCGCGAATTCCGCCGCACCGAAATCGAACTGCTCGCTGCGCGTCGGCTCGCCCGAGGCGGTGCGCAGGATCAGATCGAAAATCCGCTCGCCGCACGCCTGCACCGTCTCGTCGCCATCGGCGATGGTGCCGCAGTTGATGTCCATGTCCTCTTCCATCCGGCGATACATCGCCGAATTGGTCGCCAGCTTGATCGAGGGCGCCGGCTTGCAGCCGAACACGCTGCCGCGCCCGGTGGTGAAGCACACCAGATTCGCCCCGCCCGCCACCTGGCCGGTGGCCGCCACCGGGTCGTAGCCCGGGGTGTCCATGAAGACGAAGCCCTTCTTGGTCACCGCCTCGGCGTAATGCAGCACGTCCACCAGGTTGGTGTTGCCCGCCTTGGCCATCGCGCCGAGGGACTTTTCGAGGATGGTGGTCAGCCCGCCCGCCTTGTTGCCGGGTGACGGGTTGGCGTTCATCTCGGCCCCTTCCTTCTCGGTGTAGGCCTCCCACCAGCGCATCAGCCCGACCAGCTTCTCGCCCACGTCCCGCGAAACCGCGCGGCGCGTCAGCAGATGCTCGGCGCCGTAGGTCTCGGGTGTTTCGGACAAAATCACCGTGCCGCCGTGGCGCACCAGCAGATCGGACGCCGCACCCAGCGCCGGATTGGCCGAAATCCCCGAATACCCGTCCGATCCGCCGCATTGCAGCGCGATCGTCAGCTCCGAGGCCGGCACCGTCTCGCGCCGCACGTTGTTGGACTCCGCCAACACTTCGCGCACGAACGCGATCCCCGCCTCCACCGTTTTGCGGGTGCCGCCCATCTCCTGGATATCCATCGCGCGCAACCGCCCGGCGAGCTTCTGCTCCTCCATCAGCCCGCCGATCTGGTTCACTTCGCAGCCCAGCCCGAGCACGATGACGTGGCTGAAATTCACATGCCGCGCGTAGCCGCCGAGGGTGCGTCGCAGCAGCGCCAGCGGCTCATGCTGCGTCATCCCGCAGCCCGTCTTGTGCGTCAGCGCCACCACGCCATCCACATTGGGGAACGCCGCCAAGGGGTTATCCCCGGTGAACGGGTTCTTGCGGAAGGCATCGGCGACCATGTTCGCCACATGGGCGGAGCAGTTCACCGAGGTGAGAATGCCGATGTAGTTGCGCGTCGCCACCCGGCCATCGGCGCGACGGAAACCCTGGAACGTCGCCGGCACCGGGAAATAATCGGTCGGCTTGGCGTCCACCCCCCAGGCGTAGTCCTTGGCGAAATCGCCCATGCCGCAGTTCTGCACATGCACGTGCTCGCCAGGCGCGATCGGCTGGGTGGCGAAGCCGATGATCTGCCCGTAGCGCAGCACCGCCTCGCCCGCCGCATGCGCCCGGATGGCGATCTTGTGCCCGGCGGGGACGCGGCCAAGCGTGGCGACACCCTGCACCACCGGGGTGCCGGGCATCAGAGTGGCGCGCGCGATAACAACCCCATCATCGGGATGCAGCGAAAGCACCAGCGGTGCGGACATGTGGATCTCCTCAATCAACAAGGGCCGGAAGTTTCCCCCCGGCCCTCAATGTCATCACTCCCAAACCAAGCGGATAAAAGTTTTTTGTTTCTTTTTTTTCAAAAAAGAAAGCGCTTCTTTTTGAAAAAAGAAGCAAAAACTTTTTACCCCGTTTGCTTCGGAGTTATGCCTTGCCTTTGCTGCCCTTGCGGGTTTCGGCGATGCAGTTCTTGGCGAACGTGGCCATCATGCCGCTGTCGTTCATCAGCGTCACCAGCTTGAAGCCCATCGAGATGCAGTTCGCCGCATCGGCCGCGCCGCCGGTATGGATGCCGGCGTAGATGCCGCGCTTGTCGCATTCCTTCAGCAGCTTCTCGTAGATCTTGAGGATTTCCGGCTCATCGCGGCCCAGCTTCGGCGCCAGCCCGTAGGACAGCCCGAGGTCGGACGGCCCGACATACACGCCGGCGACGCCTTCGACATCGAGGATGGCTTCGAGGTTCTTGATCGCCTGCTTGGTCTCGATCATCGGGATGCACAGCGTCTCGGTGTTGGCGGTGGTCTGGTAGGACGTCGCCTCGCCGTACATGCCCGCGCGGATCGGGCCGTTGGAACGGCTGCCCATCGGCGGATACTTGCAATACTGCACGAAGGCCTCGGCCTCCTTCTTGGTGTTGATCATCGGGCAGATGACGCCCATCGCCCCGGCATCCAGCACCTTGCCGATAATCCCCGGCTCGTTCCACGGCACGCGCACCATCGGCGTCACCGGATGGGCCTGCATGGCCTGGAAGCACTGCACCATCGACTGGTAGTCCTGCACGCCATGCTGCATATCGACGGTCACGCTGTCGAAACCGCACTGCGCCATCACTTCGGCCGAGAACCCCGACGGGATCGCGAGCCAGCCGTTCACAACGGCCTTTCCCGATTCCCAGATTTTCGCCACTTTGGTTGCCATCGGTCGTATCCCCTCGTTTTCTAAGGCCGTCGCAACGCTAGGCGCCTGCCCGGAACGGGTCAATTCGCGGAGGTTTACCATGTACGCAGGTCCCATCATCGACGCCCATCACCACTTGTGGGATCTCGCCCTCGGCCGCCATCGCTGGTTGACCGAGACCGATCCGGCCCTGAGCGCGCTCGGCAATATCGACTACATGCGCCATACCTACCTGCCGGCCGATTATCTGCGCGACGTGGATGGCCGCAACATCGTCGCCAGCGTGCATATCGAGGCCGTGTGGGACCGCGCGCGCAATCCGGTGGAAGAGACCGAATGGCTCGACAGCCTCGACAAATCGCATGGCGTCGCCACCCGCTATGTCGCCTATGCGCCGCTCGAGGACCATGACGTGGAGCGCACGCTGGAGGCCCATGCGGCGCATTCCCGCGTGGCCGGCGTGCGCGAAACCATCCGCTGGCACCCCGATCCGGCCAAGCGCTGGACCGAGGCCGGCATTGTCGATCGGCCGGCGTTTCGCCGCGGCGTGGGCCTGCTGGCGCGGCACGGCTTCGCGCTCGAATTGCTGATGAACCCCTGGCAGGCTGCCGAAGTGGCGCGCCTGGCGGCCGATTTCCCCGACCAGACCTTCCTCATCAACCATTGCTGCACGCCGAATGATCGCGACGCCGAGGGGTTGGAGCGCTGGCGCACCGGCCTGCGGATGATGGCCGCGCGGGACAACATCGCCATCAAGGTCTCCAATTTCGGCGCCTATTCGCCCGACCGCTCCATCCCCGCGCTGCGTGAAACGGTGATGACCTGCATCGACGCCTTCGGCACCGACCGGGCGATGTTCGGCACCGATTATCCGGTGGCGCGGCGCAACATGACGTACGCGGCGATGGTGGACGCCTTCGCCGAGATCATCGCGCCGTTCAGCGAGAGCGAGCAGAAGGCGCTGTTCCACGACAATGCCCACCGATACTACCGCTTCTGATCGGCTCCCCCTCCCGGGCACCCGGGAGGGGCTTCTACCGCAGGCTCCAAACCGCCCAGGCCGCCGCGGTGCCCGCCAGCATGGACCATGCGAGCGAGCGCGTCCGCAGCATCACCCCCAGCGTCACCACCGCCCCCGCCGTCGGCTGCAAGCCGCCGTTCACCAGCGCGGGCAGAACGAAACTCACGAACAGCGTGCCGGGGATATAGGACAGCACCGAGCGCAGAAACGCCGTCGGGCGGATTTTGCTGAACAGCCAGTAGCCGCCGGCCCGGCAGGCATATGTGGCCAGCGCCATCCCCACGATCGCCGCCAGGGTCCATGGATCGAGGCTCATGCGCGCCAGGTATCGCGGATGGCGCCGGTCAGGCTGCCGGCGATCGCCCCGGCCACGATGTAGTAGAACGTGCCGGGCCACAGCAGGGACACCCCCACCGCCACGCCGGACGCCACGATCCACGGCACCACGTCCAGCCGCCCGCGCCACATGCCGGCCAGCATCGAGACGAACACGGCCAGGCCGCAGAAGAACAGCGGATGCCCCGGCGGCACCTTCAGCACCGCCCCCAGCGTGTGCCCCACCGCCGTCAGCACCACCCATTGCAGCCACATCACCAGCCCGCTGCCGAAAATCCACCCGGCATCGCGCCCGCCGGCGTTCATTTCCTTCAGCGCCAGGCCCCAGTTCTGGTCCACCAGCAGGAACAGGCTGCCCCACAGCCGCCAGCCGCGCAGCCGGTCGAACCACGGGCTCAGCACCGGTCCCATCAGCAGCAGCCGCAGGTTCACCGTGAAGGCCGCCAGCGTCGCCGCGATCACCGGCGCCGGGCTCGCCCAGTTGCCCAGCACCAGCAACTGCGCGGCGCCGCCGAACACCGAGGCACTCATCAGCACCGCCTCCAGCAACGACAACCCAGCCCCCTGGCAGGCAATCCCGGTCACCACCCCGAACGGCACCAGCCCGATGATCAGCGGCACCGCCGCCCGCGCCCCGCGCACCATGCCGTGGCGGGTGAAAACAATCGGCCCGGCGGTCATGACTGCCGCAGCCTGATGACGATCGCCTCGGCTTCGTCGGGCGCGCAGGCCAGCGCCCGCAGCGCCACCTCCCGCGCGAAGCCCGCCCGCGCCATGATCCCGAGTTCGCGCAGGCGTCCCTCGGCCTCCACCTCCACGCGGCGGAACGCGCCGATGCGGCGCCGCTTGGTGAACGCCACCGCGGCGGCGAACTCATCCTCCGGCAGCACCGCCTGGGTTGTGGCGCGCCCCACCCCGCGCGCCGCCAGATGCGCCGCGATGGTCTGGCGCGAGCGGCCGCTTTGGCTCAGCCGCCGCGCCCGGCTGGCCGCGAACGCCGCATCATCCACCAGCCCCACCGCCACCAGCTTGCCCGCCACCACCCGCGCCGCCGCCCGCGCCGCCTTCACCGCCTCCGCCACATCCTCCTCCTGCAGGCGCGCCCAGCGATCGATCCGCCGGTCCAGCACGCGGATCAGCCCGGCCTGCGTCGCCGCGAACCGCGCCAGATGGGTAACCGCCGCCTCATGCAATGCGGCCTCGGAAATCGGGTTCTTCGCCATCCCCCCAGGGTGCCACGCCCGGCCCGCGTCGCGAAACCGTCTCCGTCACGCCGCAATCGCGCGCAACGCCGCTATGCGCGGCATTTCCCCCGTTTGACTCGGCCCGCCCGCCCGGATCATTCTCCCGCCTTTCCGCGGAACCGCAGGCACATGGGTGCGGGCGGGTGAACCCCGTGGAAACAACGTCCCCAAAGCGGGACACATCGAGGACCATCGGAATGATCCCCGCCCTGACGCCGAACTACAACCGCGCCAACCTCGCATTCGAGCGGGGCGAGGGCGCCTGGCTGTGGACGACGGACGGCCGACGATTCCTCGATTTCGGCAGCGGCATCGCCACTGCCTCGTTGGGTCACGGCAACAAGCACCTGGCTGACGCCATCGCCGAGCAGGCGCACAAGGTGATGCACGTCTCCAACCTGTATCGCATCCCCGGCGCCGAGCGGCTCGCCGAGCGCCTCGTCGCCAATTCGTTCGCGGATTCCGTCCTGTTCTGCAACTCGGGCGCGGAAGCGAACGAGGGCATGATCAAGATGATGCGCAAAACCATGTTCAACGAGGGCAAGCCGGAACGCTACCGGCTGATCACCTTCGAAGGCGCCTTCCACGGCCGCACGCTTGGCGCACTGGCAGCAACCGGCAACGCCAAGTATCTCGAAGGCTTCGGCCCCCCGGCCGAGGGATTCGACCAGGTGCCGTTCAACAACCTCAACGCGGTGCGCGATGCCATCGGGCCGGGAACGGCCGGCATCATCATCGAGCCGCTGCAGGGTGAAGGCGGCGTGCGCCCGGCGCATATCCAGTTCCTCAAAGACCTGCGCTCCACCTGCGACGAGTTCGGCATCCTGCTCGGGCTCGACGAAGTGCAGTCCGGCATGGGCCGCACCGGCAAGATGTTCGCCCATGAGTGGGCCGGCATCGAACCCGATGTGGTCGCGGCCGCCAAGGGCATCGGCGGCGGCTTCCCGCTCGGCGCCGTTCTGGCCAAGGAACGCGCGGCGAAGAACCTCTCGCCCGGCACCCACGGCACTACCTACGGTGGCAACCCGCTCGCCTGCGCCGCCGGCAATGCGGTGCTGGATGTGCTGCTCGCCCCCGGCTTCCTCGATGACGTCGCCCGCAAGGGCAACGTGCTGTGGAACGGCCTGGCCGCGCTGGCCCGCGATTTCCCCTCGGTGTTCGAGGATCATCGCGGTGCCGGCCTGCTCCAGGGCCTGAAATGCGCCATCCCGGTTGGCACCGTGCAGGAAGCCTGCACCGCCGAGGGGCTGCTCAGCATCACGGCCGGGGAAAACACCCTGCGTATCGCACCGCCGCTGGTGGTGACGGACGCGGATCTCGCCGAGGGTCTCGCGATGATGCGCCGCGCCGCGCAGAATTGCGTGCCCGGAGCATCCAAGGCAGCAGCCCAGTGACGGCAGCCGCTCTTCGGCAAGTGGATACCGGCGGGGAGCCTCGTGCTCCCCGCCACTTCCTCGACATCCGCGACCATGACAGCGCCACCCTGCGCGCCATGCTCGACCACGCCAGCGCCATGAAGCGCGGCGCTGACACCGCCCGCCCGCTCGCCGGCAAGTGCATCGCCCTGATCTTCGAAAAGCCCTCCACCCGCACCCGCGTCAGCTTCGAGGTCGGCATCCGCCAGCTCGGCGGGGACGTGATCATGCTGCCGGGCAACCAGACCCAGATCGATCGCGGGGAGACCATCGCCGATACCGCCAAGGTGCTGTCGCGCTATGTCGATGCCATCATGCTGCGCACCGACGATCCGCAGAAACTCTACGATCTCGCCGCCAACGCGACGATCCCGGTGATCAACGGCCTCACCGCCGCCTCGCACCCGTGCCAGTTGATGGCCGACGTGATGACGTTCGAGGAGCACAAGGGCCCCATCGCCGGCCAGGTGATCGCCTGGTGCGGGGACGGCAACAACGTGGCGCGCTCGTGGATTGAAACCGCGGCCCGCTTCAACTTCACCCTGCGCCTCGCCACGCCGCCCGAACTCAAGCCACCCGCCGAGACCATCGCCTGGGCGCGCGCGCTGGGCGCCAAGATCGAATGGACGTCCGATCCGGAAGTGGCTGTCGCGGGCGCCGCCTGTGTGGTGACCGATACCTGGGTCAGCATGTCCGACGATCCGCTGGCCAATCGCCACAACCTGCTGATGCCCTACCAGGTCACCGAGGGGTTGATGGCCAAGGCCGCGCCGGGCGCCATCTTCATGCACTGCCTGCCCGCCCATCGCGGCGAGGAGATGACCGCCGAGGTGATCGACGGCCCGCAATCCGTCGTGTTCGACGAGGCGGAGAACCGGCTGCATGCACAAAAGGGCGTGCTGGCCTGGGCGCTCAACGGCATCCGATAGAAACCGCAAACCGGGAATTGCCAGCAATGCCCGGTGCCTTCCCTTCCGACACCCTTGACCTGCTCTCCCGCACGCTGGAAATCACACTGCGTGCGGGCGAGCATCGGGCGGTGATCTGGATCGTGGTGGCTGATGGCGCGGCATATATCCGCTCCTACCGCGGCGCCAAGGGCCGCTGGTTCGCCGCCACCCTGGCGGACGGCCGCGCCAGCATCGAAATCGCGGGCCAAACCATCGCGGTACGCGCCGTCCCGGTAAGCGATGCCGCCACCCAGGCCGCCATCAGCGCCGCCTACAGCGCGAAATACGCCACCAGCCCCTACCTCGCCGCCATGCTCGGCCCGCAGGCGCTGGAGACCACGTTGCGCATCGTTGGCGAAACTTGATCCACGTCAATGCCGGGACGGCCACCCCGGCGGACAAACTGCTCGGGCGACAAGCTGAACACGCGTGCCAGCGAGGAGTTTCGACCGTGATTGCCAATGCCGTGCCGCCCGTGATGGCATTTTCCGCAGCCGAGGCCCGCGCGGCCACCATCGCCGCGCCGCCCATCGCCGCGCTCACCAACAGCCACGCCGCCCAGGTGCCCGAATATCTGCGCCGGCACTACTGGTGGGCCTATGTGCACCCCTGGGCGGTGCGGATTTTCGAGCGTCCGTGGCTGGTCAATCTCATCCTGTGGGGCAACTACCGCCGCCTGTGCGAGGCCGCGCTGGCCGCGCTCGGGCCGGTGATGTCGGGCCGGACGGTGCAACTCGCCTGTGTGTATGGGGACCTCACCAACCAGCTTGCCGACGATATCGCCGAGGCGCGCGGCAGCCTCGATGTGATCGACGTGCTGCCGGTGCAGCTCGCCAACCTGCGCGAAAAGCTCGACCCGCACAGCCCGGTCCGCCTGCTCCAGCAGGATACCACCGCGCTGGCCGCCGCCGACGGCAGTTATGACCGCGCGCTGCTGTTCTTCCTGCTGCATGAGCAACCCGAGGAGGTGCGCGCCCGCACCCTCGCCGAGACCATGCGCGTGGTGCGCCCCGGCGGGCGCGTGGTGATCGTCGATTTCGCCCGCCCGAGCCGCTGGCACCCGATGCGGTATTTCTGGCTGCCCATCCTCAACCGCCTGGAACCCTTCGCCTCCGGCCTGTGGGCGGACAAGGGCACGCCGTGGCTGCCGCCCGACGTTGGCACCGTGACCCGCACCGCGGTGTTCGGCGGCCTCTACCAGATCGTCACCATCGACCGCCCCCGCTGACATCAGGCCGCATGACCCCATATGATGGGGGCCATGAACCTCGATTTCTCCGACGACGAAATCCGCCGCTACTCCCGCCACATCCTGCTCGAGGATGTCGGCGGCACCGGCCAGGCCAAATTGCGCGATGCCAGCGTGCTGATCGTGGGGGCCGGCGGGCTGGGCTCGCCGCTGCTGCTCTACCTTGCCGCCGCCGGGGTTGGCCGCATCGGCCTGGTGGATGACGACACGGTAGATGTCTCCAACCTGCAACGCCAGATCGCCCACACCACGGCGGGCATCGGGCAGCCCAAGGTGGAAACCGCGGCGGCCAGCGCGCAGGCCATCAACCCCAACGTGCGCCTCGAAACCCACCGCCAGCGGCTCGATCGCGACAGCATCCTGCCGCTGATCGCCCAGTACGACATCGTGTGCGACGGCACAGACAATTTCCCCACCCGCTTCCTGATTTCGGATGCGTGCGTGATCGGCAGGAAGACCCTGGTCTCCGCCGCCGTGCTGCGCTTCGAGGGGCAACTCGCGGTGTTCAAGCCGCATGTGCATACCGAAGGCGGGCATTTCCCCTGCTATCGCTGCTTGTATCCCGAGCCGCCGCCGCCCGGCATGGTGCCCACCTGCTCGGAGGCGGGCGTGCTCGGTGCCGTCACCGGGGTGATGGGGACGCTGCAAGCCACCGAGGTGCTGAAGGAAATCCTCGGCATCGGTGAAACCCTGGCCGGCCGCCTGCTGATCTGGGACGCGCTGGCGACCCGTTTCCGCACCGTGCGCCTGAAGGCCGACCTGCATTGCGCGGCCTGCGGCCCCGGCGCCACCATCCACGACCTTTCGGCCCACTCCGATACCGACGGCCCCGCCTGTGCCATCTAGCCTCGGCATCCTGCTGATTTCCGGCGGCCACGAGCGCGCGCATTACGCCTTCGTGCTCGCCACCGGTGCCGCCGCAATCGGGCGGGACGTGGTGCTGTTCGCCACCAATGACGGCTGCCACGCCTTGCTGTCGGACCTCGCGGCGCTTGACCCGGCCCGCGAAGCCGCCGTGCAGGCCACCGGGGTGGCCGGATTGATCGATCTGCGCGCGGCGGCCGTGGAACTCGGGGTGCGCCTCATCGCCTGCGAGGCCGGGTTGCGGATGAGCGACCTGTCCCCCGCCGCACTGGCAGCCCAGGTGGAGGTGGCCGGCGTCGTCACCTTCCTCGAAGCCACCCGGGATGGCCAACTCCTGACCCTCTGAGGGGCCACGGCGACCAAATCGCTTGACCCGATACGGCCGACTTTGCCACCCATAGCGCCATGATCCGCCCCGCCACCCTCCTGGCCCTCACGCTCGCCATCGCCGCCCCGGCATGGGGGCAATCCCTCCCGGCCAACGGCGTGCTGCAACCGCCGGGCAGGACCCCCGCGCCGCCGCAGGCCACCCCCACCACCAACCCGCCCACCCCCGCGCCACGCGGGGCCGTGCAGCAGGTGGCCCCCGCGGTGAATGCCACCTCGGCACTCGGCCACAACACGCCGGGCAAGCCGCCGCCGGTGATCCAGCCGCCGGCGAACGCCCACGCGCAGAAGGCGCCGGCACCCCCGGCCATCACGGCCACCGCCAAGCCCGCCGCCCCCAAGCCGCCGGTGAAACCTGGCGCCACGCCGGCCGCTCCGGCCGCGACAATCGCCACCGCCGTCCCGGCGAAACCGGCCGAAGCGGTGCCGCCGCCGCCCGCCGTCACCGAGAAAACCCCCGCCCCCTCCATCGGGTCAGACACCAAGCAGCCGCTGCCGCGCTGGGCGTCATTGCGCTCCGACGAGGTGAATCTGCGCGCCGGCCCCGGCACCCGCTATCCCACCGAATGGGTCTACCGCCGGCGCGACCTGCCGGTGCAGATCGAGCGCGAGTTCGAAGCCTGGCGCCTGATCGTGGATCAGGACGGGGTGAAGGGCTGGGTCCACTCCGCCACCCTGATGGGCCGCCGCGCCTTCGCCGTGAAAGCCAAGGACCACACGCTGCGCAAATCCCCCGCCGATGACGCCACCCCGGTCGCCATCCTCAAGCCCGGCGTAGTGGGCCGCATCCGCAGTTGCGAGGCCGGCAAGCAGTGGTGCGACGTGTCGACCGGGGATTATCGCGGCTGGCTGAAGCGCGATGAGATCTGGGGTATTTCTGCCAATGAGGCGGTGAACTAGCCGTTCAACCCCGGCCGCCACGGCGTTTCCGCCACCACGTTCACCTTGCGGCTGAACACGAACAAATGGTCGGACAGGCGGTTGAGATAGCGGATCACCGCCGGATTGACCGTCTCCAGCGCCGCCAGCGTCACCACCCGGCGCTCGGCGCGGCGCACGATGGTGCGGGCGAGATGGGCGTGGGCGGCCGCCGGGGTGCCGCCGGGCAGGATGAAACTGGTGAGCGGCGGCAGAGTGGCATTCATGTCCGCCACCTCGGCCTCAAGCCGCAGCGCCGGCACGTCGGTCAGGCGCAGGCGGTCACCGGCGGCGCCCGGCACGCAGAGGTCGGCCCCGACGTCGAACAGGTCATTCTGGATGCGCGCCAGCATGGCATCCTCCTCGCCATGGGCGTGCAGGCGCAGCAGGCCGATGGCGGCGTTGGCCTCATCGACGTCGCCGTATGCCTCCACTCGCGCGGCATCCTTGGAGACCCGCGAACCGTCGCCGAGGGACGTCTGCCCGGCATCGCCGCCCCGGGTGATAACGCGATCGATGCGAACCATGTGTGACCCTTACGGTAGGAATTCGACAATCTGCTCAACGTCGGAGGCGACGGGCATGCCGTCATCCCGCCGCGCCGGCCGGTAGCGCCAGGCCGCCACGGCCTTGCGGGCGGCCTCGTCCAGCAGGGGATACCCGGAGGACTTCGCCACGTCCACCGCCGTCACCCGCCCATCGGCGGCGACATGCACGCTAAGCAGCACCGAGCCCTGCTGGCCCAGCCGTCCCGCCTCGGGCGGGTAGATCGGCGGCCAGTTGCCGCTTTCCGCCTCGGCCGGCTTTACCGCCTGGTTGGCGCCCTGAATGTCCTCGCCACGCAGCCCGAGCTTGCCGACGCGGATTTCCGGCGGCGATGGCGGGGTGGGCGGCGGGGGTGGCGGCGCGGCCTTGGCTTGTGGGGTGGGTGGCGGGGCCGGTGGAGGGGTGGGCGGCGGCTTCGGGGGTGGGGGCGGCTGGGTGTCGCGCTCCTCGGGCTCGCGGCCCTTGGCATCCGGCTTGGTGCCGTTATCCCCCACCGCGATCTCGATGCCGGCCTGTTCCTGCGCCTCTGGCACGGAATGGTGCCATCCCGGGATCATCGGCCCGAAAATCAGCAGCACCAGCGCCAGCACATGCACCAGCACCGAAACGCCAACGCCCCCCCTCATGCAGGCAACAACCGCAGGCCGGGATCGACCCCCAGCGCCATGCCGAATGCCCGCGCCGCCACCGGCAACGCCGCCGCCGGTGCCGCATCGGCGATGATCCGCCCGCCCTCCACCACCAGCATCCGGGTGGCATAGCGGACGGCGAGATCGAGCGCGTGCAGCACCACCACCACGCCGCGCCCGCCATCGGCGGTTTCCCTTAGCAGGGCCATCACGCCATGGGCCGCCGCCGGATCGAGGTCCGCCGTGGGTTCATCGAGCAGGAATACCGCGGGCTCGGTGGCGAATGCCCGCGCCAGCATCGCGCGGCGCGCCTGGCCGCCCGAAATCCGGTCGATCCGCGCTGCCTGCAAGTCCGCGATCCCGCACGATGCCATCGCCCGCGCGATGGGCGCCCGGTCACGATCGCCATGCGGCAGCCGGCCGAGCGCCACCACCTCGGCCACCGTCAGCCCCCAGGCCGACCGCGCGCCCTGCGGCACGTAGGCCACCTTGCGGGGATCGGCGGGCGCGGTACCGGGCAGCAATCCCGCCATCGCCTTCAGCAGGGTGGATTTGCCCGCCCCGTTCGGCCCGCAGATCGCCACGCACTCGCCGGGCCCGACTCGCAGGTCGATGTCGTGCAGCACCGCCGTGCCGCCCAGCCGAACCTCGGGGGCGCGCACGGCGATCATGGCGCCGCCCGCAGCGCGATGCGGATGAGGAAGGGTGCGCCCAGCAGCGCCGTGATCACCCCCAGGCGCGGCTCCTGTGCCAGCGGCAGCAGCAACGGCAACGCACGCGCGGCGATATCGGCCGCCAGCAGCAGCGCCGCGCCGGCCAGCGCCGAGCCCAGCAGCAACCCGCCAGGCCGCTCGCCCAACAGCGGGCGCAGCAGATGCGGCACGATCAGGCCGACAAACCCGATCCCGCCCGCCACCGCCGCGCCGGCCCCCACCGCGAGCGCCACGCCGACGGCGGCCCAGCGCAACGTGCCGGCGATGGGGCGCCCCAGGCTCGCCGCCACCTCCTCGCCCAGGGCCAGCGCATCCAGCCCCGAGCCCAGCCGCAGCAGCACCGCCACGCCGAGCAGCACCGGCGGGCCGGCCAGCGCTAAATGTTCCAGGCCTCGATCCTCCAGGCCGCCCATCAGCCAGAACGTGATTTCCGCCAGCGCATAGGGGTTCGGCGCCATCGTCAGCGCCACCGCCAGCAGGGACGCCGCGATCGCCGAGACCGCCACGCCGGCCAGGATCAATGACGGCCCCGATGCCGCCCGCCCCGCAATCGCCAGCAACCCGGCACATCCCACGCCCGCGCCAAGCAGGCCCGCGAGCGGGAGGGCCGGCGGGAAAATCGCCGAAATCCCCCAGTAGAACGCCACCACCGCCCCCAACCCTGCGCATCCGGCAATGCCGAGCAGCCCCGCATCGGCCAACGGATTGCGCAGCGCCCCCTGCAACACCGCGCCGGACAGCCCGAGCCCGCCCCCGATCAGCAGCGCCAGGGCGGTTCGCGGCAGGCGCAGTTCCAGCAGGATCGCCCGATCCGGCCACTGGAACCCCGAGGCGCCAACCCACAGCCCCATGCCGAACAACACCAGGATGAGCGCGGCCAGCCCCAGCGACACCTTCATGGCGCCAACGCCCGCACTGCCGCCACCGTCCATGGCCCGCCGCAGGCCATCCAGGCCGGTGCCCAGGTGCGGCGCGGTATCCCGCGCAACACTCGATGACGCAGCAGATCCGTCGCCAGCGAGGGAAATTCCGGCGCCGAGGCGGTCACGATCATGTTTGGTGGATGGGCGGCGATGCTCTCCAGGTCGGTCCGTTCGCCATCGGCCGCGTTCACCAGGCCCGCCGCGCGGATAACCGCATCGGCCAGCGAAGGTGCGGCGGCGGTGTAGAGCCGTGCCTCCAGCGGCAGCACCGCCTGGCCGGTGCCCTTCGGTGCCGCGGCCAGCCCGGCATCCATCGCGGCGATCAGGCGTTCGCCCTCGGCCACCGCATCCAGCGCCGCCGCGAAGCGCCGTGTTTCGGCTCGGATGCCGTCGAAATCCTGCGGCATCGCGGTGCGCAGGATGGGCACACCATGCCGGCCCAGCGCCGCCAGGGTAGTCTGTGCGCCGTACGGCCCGGCCAGCACGAGATCGGGGCGCAACGCCAGCACCGCTTCGGCATCCGGGCGCACCCACGGCTTGCCCGCCGCCTGCGCTGCCACCACCGACAGCGCAGGATCGCGCGCCAGCGGCGAGAGCGCCGCCGCCCGGCCTGGTGCCAGCAGAATCAGGAATTCGTCGGTGCACAAATTCAGCGACACCACCCGGCTGGGCGCCGCCGCCACCGGCGCGGCCACCAACAGCAGAACCGCCAGCAGCCACCCCCTCACAGGACCAGCACGCCCCGATGCTTGGCCTTGCCCTCGGGTTCGACATGGATGGTGATCATCAGCCCCTCCATCTCCGCCTTCAGCGCGCCCTCGATCCGGTCGCAGATGGCATGCGCGTCCGACACCGTCATCGCCGCCGGCACCACCAGGTGAAATTCGAGAAACGTCAGCCGCCCGGCGTGGCGGGTGCGCAAGTCATGCGCCTCGATCGCCCCGGCTGCATGCTGCCCGACGATCTCGCGTATCCGCCCGACGATTTCGGCCGCCGGCGCCGCGTCCATCAACCCGCCGACGGATTCGCGAATGAGGAAGAACCCGCTGACCAGGATATAGACCGCCGTGGCCGCCGCAATCGCCGGATCGAGCCATGCGAACCCCGTTGCCAGCACCAGCCCGACCCCCGCCAGCACGCCGATTGACGTCACCACATCGGAAAAAAGGTGCTGCGAATCGGCCTTCAGCGCCGCCGAGCGATGCTTGCGCCCCTGCAGGAACAGCAGCCACGCCCACAGCCCGTTCAACACGGTGGAGGAGGCGTTCAGCGCCACGCCCAGCCCCGCCGCCTCGATGATCGTCGGGTGCAGGAAACTCTCCCAGGCGTGCTGCAGGATCACCAGCGCGGCGACGACAATCAGCACGCCCTCGATGACGGCCGAGAAAAACTCAGCCTTGTCATGCCCATAGGGGTGATTGGCATCCGCCGGCTTGGCCGCCAGCCAGATGGCGTACCACGCGACCAGCGACGCCGCGACATTCACCACCGATTCGGCCGCATCCGAAAACAGCGCCGCCGAGCCCGTCACCCACCAGGCGGCGAACTTCAGCGCCAGCACCACCATGCCCAGCACGATGGTCCCGCCGGCAACCCGGCTCGCCTGTGTCACCTAAGACCTCACTTCCCGACGGACGACGTTAGGCGCGCCGTATAGCGAAAACGGCGCCCAGCGTCATCCTTTTGGCCCGGCACTACTTCGCCGGCATCTCGATGAAGGCGCGGCGCCGGGCGTAGGACAGCCAGATGTGGCGGCGGGCGAGGTAGTCGGCGCCGATGATCATGTCGATGTTGGGCTCCGGCAGGTCAGTCACGACCAGCAACTGGTTACGGAACACCTGGCCGGCGAACCCGATTTCGCCGAACCGGTGCACCGCCGCGCGCACCCGCTGCGGCCCGGTGCCGGCCAGGGTGATCACCGGATCGGCCGCCATCATCTCGCCCGTCACCCCCAGCGCCAGCGCCGCACGGCTGGACAGCAGCGAGGTGGCGGCCCCGGTATCGAGCAGCGCCGTTACCTCGCGCCCATCCACCATCACCGGCACATAGAACCGCCCACGTTCGGACCGGCTGGCATCCACCGCCACCGCGCGGGCCGTCCATTCCGGGGCCACCGTGTCGGGGCACAAATGCCCGGCATACAGCGTCACCTGCTCGCGCGGCAGATCAAGGTCCACCTCGAACACCGACAGCACGGACACGCCGAACAGCCCGTCCACCCCGCTTGCCGCGATGGCCGCATCGGCCGGCAGCACGCTCACCCGATGGTCCGGCACCATCAGGTCCCCGATCTGCAAGCCCTCGATCCGCCCGGCGAACCCGCGCGTCTGCCCGCCGATGCCCGAGCCGGTCATCACCGTGCGCGGATCGACATCGAGTTCGAAGCGCTGGCGGGCCGCCTCGGTGAGCACCACGGAAACAGCCCCGGTATCCAGCACGAACACCGCCGGGCGGCCCTTGATGGCGCCCATCACCAGCGGCATGCCGTTGTGCATCGCCACCGGGATGCGCACGCGCGGGCGCACGCCACAGGAGTCGAAATCGAAATTGTCATCTGGTGCGGCGCACCCGGCCAGCAGCAGCACGGCCAGCGCTGCCAGCAGTTTTCTCATCCCGGCGGCACCGCGTCCGTCGCCGTGGCAACCGGCGCGCGCTTCACCCGTAGCCGTCGTATCCGCCGCGCGTCCGACTCCAGGACGCGGAACTCGATCCCCGAGGGATGCCCGATCACCTCGCCCCGGGTGGGCACCCGCCCGGCCAGGGTGAACACCAGGCCGCCGACGGTATCGATATCAGCGTCCCGCTCGTCCTCGCCCAGCACCGGGCCCATCCGCGCCTCGAACTCCTCCACCGTCATCCTGGCGTCCATGTCGAGCGTGCCGTCACCGCGTTCGATCACCAGCGGACCCGGCACCTCGTCATGCTCGTCGGAGATGTCACCGACGATTTCCTCCACCAGGTCCTCGATGGTCACGAGCCCGTCGATCCCGCCATATTCATCCACCACGAGGGCGAGATGGATGCGGGCCTGGCGCATCTGCAACAGCAGGTCGAGCACCGGGATTTGCGGCGCCACCAGCATCGGCTTGCGCAGCACCGCCTCCAGCTTGAACGCCTCGGGCCGGCCGACGAAGGCGAAGACGTCCTTGATGTGGACCATGCCGACGATGTCATCGAGTTCCTCGCGATACACCGGCAGCCGCGAATGGCCCTCGCGCTGGAACAGCGCCACCGCCTCGTCCAGCGAGGTCATCACATCGATCGCCACGATATCCGGCCGCGGCACCATCACGTCATCCGCCGTGGTGCCGCGCAGGCGCAGCACATTGGCGAGCAGGGCGCGCTCCTGGCGATCGAGTTCGGGGGCGCCGCCGGGGATGGCCGCCTCGGCCGCCGCCTCCTCCACCAGTTCGGCGATCGATTCACGCACCGAGTGCTCCGGTGTGCGCCGCAGCAGGCGGCCGCGCAGCCGTGAAATCAGGCCGGCGCGGCTATGTCCGCTCATGACCGGCGCCAGGGATTGGGCAGCCCGAGCCGCCCGAGAATCCGCGCCTCCGCCATTTCCATCCGCCGCGCCGGGCCCGCCTCGTGGTGGTCCTGGCCCTGGAGATGCAGCATGCCGTGCACCACCAGATGCGCCAGATGGTCACGCACCCGCTTGCCCGCCGCCGCCGCCTCCCGCGCCACCACGCCGCTGGCCAGCACGATTTCGCCCGGCATGCCCGGCCCGGTGGCCTCGAACGTCAGCACGTTGGTGGCCTTGTTGCGCCCGCGATGGCGCGCGTTCAGCAGCTTCACCGCCCGGTCCGACGACAGCACCACCGTGGCATCGGCGAACGCCACCCGCCGCACCACCGCCTCCGGCCCATCCACCATCCGGCGCCATGCCGGATCGTCCACGATAATCTCGACCCCCGCCATTGCGGGGCTACGACTGGGAGCCGACATCAGGCGGTCCCAGCCTCCGGGATGGCCCGGCCGCGCCGCGCGGTTTCCTTCTCTGCCTCGGCGCGCTGCTCGTAGGCATCGACGATGCGGGCCACCAGCGGATGGCGCACCACGTCCCGCTTGTCGAACCGGCACACCCCGATCCCGGGCAGCCCCTCCACGGTTTCGAGCGCGTCGCGCAGCCCGCTGCGCACGCCGTTGGGCAGGTCCACCTGGCTCAAATCGCCGGCGATCACCATGCGAGTGCCCTCGCCCATGCGGGTGAGGAACATCTTCATCTGCACCGAGGTGGTGTTCTGCGCCTCGTCCAGGATGACGAACGCATGCGCCAGCGTCCGCCCGCGCATGAACGCCAGCGGCGCCACCTCGATTTCCCCGGTGCCCATGCGGCGGATCACCTGCTCGCCCGGCATCATGTCATGCAGCGCGTCATACAGCGGACGCAGATAGGGATCGACCTTCTCCTTCAGATCGCCGGGCAGGAAGCCGAGCCGCTCGCCCGCCTCCACCGCCGGACGGGACAGCACGATGCGATCCACCTTGCCCGCCGTCAGCATGGCCACGGCCTGCGCCACCGCGAGATAGGTTTTGCCGGTGCCGGCCGGGCCGATGCCGAACACCATCTCGTGCTTGCCGAGCATTTCCATGTAGGTGGCCTGGCCGGGGCTGCGCGGGCCGACCGCGCCGCGTTTGGTGCGAATGGCCGGCAGGTCCGACAGGGGCAGCCGCGGGTCCTCGATCTCGCTCATCCGCACCGCCGCGTCCACATCGCTCAGCGACAGGCCCTCGCCGCGTTCCAGCTTGCGATACAGCCCGTTGATGGCGGATTGCGCCGCCTCCACCCGCGCGGGATCGCCGGTGATCGCCATCCGGTTGCCGCGGCAGTTCACCCGCACCCCAAGCCCCTGTTCGATCCGCACCAGATGGCGGTCATGATCGCCCAGCAGCAGCGACAACAACGTGTTGTCCGGAAAATGCAGCGTCAGGGCGCGAGGGGCGGAAGGCGCGGCGATGGTGGCCGGGACAATCTGGGTCAAGCGCAGGCTCTCTCCTGTTCGAGGGTGGCGGTGAGGGAATTGGGGTGGGTGGCGGTGATTTTCATCGGCACCACCGATCCGGTCAGCGAAACCGGCCCGATCGTATGGACGGGTTGCAGCCACGGCGAGCGGCCGCCGATCTGCCCATCATGCCGGCCGGGGCCGGTGACCAGCACGGGCACGGTCAGGCCGAGGCAACGGGCGTTGAACGCCGTCTGCTGCTCGCGCAGCAACGCCTGCACGGCGTAGATCCGCTGGTCCTTCTCGGCCTCCGGCACCTGCTGGCCCGCGCCGGCGGCGGGGGTGCCGGGGCGGGGCGAGTATTTGAAGCTGAACGCCTGCGCGAACCCGATATCGCGGATCAGTTGCATCGTCGCCTCGAAATCCTTCTCCGTCTCGCCGGGATGCCCGACGATGAAATCCGACGACAGCGCGAGGTCCGCCCGCGCCGCCCGCAGCTTGGCCACCAGGGCGCGGTAGTCATCCGCCGTGTGCTTGCGGTTCATCGCCGCCAGGATGCGGTCCGAGCCGGATTGGACGGGCAGATGCAGGAACGGCATCAGCGCCGGCACCTCGGCATGGGCCGCGATCAAATCGTCATCCATGTCGCGCGGGTGCGAGGTGGTGTAGCGGATGCGGGCGAGGCCATCGATTTCGGCGAGGCGGCGCACCAGTTCGCCCAGCCCCCTGGCCCCAGCGCCGTGCCAGGCGTTGACGTTCTGGCCGAGCAGGGTGATTTCACGGGCGGCCTGCCCCACCAGCCGCCGCGCCTCGGCGATGACATCCGCCGCCGGCCGGCTTGCCTCGGCGCCGCGCGTATACGGCACCACGCAGAATGAGCAGAACTTGTCGCAACCCTCCTGGATCGTCAGGAATGCGGTGACGCCCTGGGGCGCCGCCGCGTCGGGCAGGAAATCGAATTTCTGCTCGGCGGGGAAATCGGTCTCGATCACCGCGCCGCCGGCCCGGCTGGCGCGTGCCACCATTTCCGGCAGGCGATGATAGGTCTGCGGCCCCAGCACGATATCGACATACGGCGCCCGGGCAAGAATTTCCGCCCCCTCCGCCTGCGCCACGCAGCCGGCCACGGCGAGGATCATCTTCCCCCCCGCCGCCTCGCGCTCCAGCTTCAACAGGCGCAGCCGGCCGAGTTCGGAGAACACCTTCTCGGCCGCCTTGTCGCGGATGTGGCAGGTGTTGAGGATCACCATGTCGGCACCCTCCGGCGCCAGCGTGGGTGCGTAGCCGAGCGGGGCCAGCACGTCTTCCATCCGGCCGCTGTCGTACACGTTCATCTGGCAACCCCAGGTGATCATGTGCAGCTTCTTCGGGATAACAGGGCTCATCGCAGCGGCTCCACTCCGGCCAGCCGGAACCGTCCGGGGCCAAAGAGCGGAGAGATCGTCTGCATCGTGGCGCGGGTCAAGCGCAAGGGTGGACTGGTTCCTTTGTCACCCGTGGCGCTCCCTGATGGAGCGTCCGGTGGCGGAACCACTTTCGCAGCCTACCCGGTTGCCATGTCAAGCGATCCGCGCCCTCCGGCACGAAATCGTCACACTTGGGGCCCGCCGAGGGGCACCGGCGGCCGGTTTTGGCGCAACACGTCCGATCCGGCGGCGACAATGCGCCATGCCGCCTCGTTGAGCGCCTTGCGCGAGGCGAAATCGGCCGGATCGAGCGGCGCGTGCAGCAGCAGAGTCGCGCGCATGCCGCGCTCCTGCGCCAGCCGCCAGAAATGGGTCGCCAGGTCCATATCGCCGAACCAGCCGAATACCGTGCGGCTCATGCGCCCGGTCGAGAGCCCGGCCAGGCGGTCGTAGACCAGCGAAACCGGTTGCACCAGCGGCGGGTGCGATCCCACCACCGGCATCTCGGCGATGGACATGAAGGCCGAGCGGAACGGCAGCACGCGGGACCCGTCGGACGTGGTGCCCTCCGGGAACAGGATCAGGTTGTCCCCGGCCGCCAGCCGCGCCCGCATCTCGTCGCGCTCCCGCGCGGTGGAGGTGCGTTTGCGCCGGACATAGACGGTGCGCCCCAGCGTCGCGATCCAGCTCACCACCGGCCACTGGCCGATCTCCTCCTTGGCGATGAAGGCGGCATCGAGGTTGCCGCCCAGCACCAGCACATCGAGCCACGAGGTGTGCGAAACGGTGAACACCACCGGCCGCCCGTCCCCGGCCGCCTCGCCGACGATCTGCACCCGCAGGCCCATGATCCGGCACATGCCGCGCCAGTAGAACCGCGAGAACCCGCGATCGGCCCGGCCCGGTAGCACCAGCAGCAGCCCCTGCACCGGGAAACAGCCGAGCGTCCACAGCAGGATCATCGCCGCCCGGCGCACCACCCGCAGGCGCCGGATGAGTTTCGACGGCGGCGGGATGAACGCCGACCACGAGCCGTCATCGCCCGGCGCCAGCGTGCCGACGATCAGCGGCGTGCGTGTCGTGCGCGGTTGACGTGGCTTGGATTTGCTCATGGCTGCCCCATACAACCCCCCACCGCAAAGCGCCAATCCTTCCCGCTCGATGAGCACCCGCAACGCTGCAAAGCCACAAACCGGAGTGTTCCCAACCGGCTGCGCGCCCTAAGAAGCCGCCATGTCCACATCTACCCGCACCCCCGCGCTGAACACCGAGGCCTGGCTCCTTATCGTGGCCCTCTCGCTGCCATGGGGCGGCTCTTTCCTGTTCTACCGGATGCTGGCGGCCGACCTGCCGAGCTTCACCATCGTGCTCGGCCGTGTCGGGCTTGCGGTGCCGCTGCTGTGGCTGCTGGTGCGGGCGCGCGGCCAGCGGCTCGATGTGCCGTGGGGCGGGTTCCTGGTGATGGGCATCCTCAACAACGTCATCCCGTTCAGCCTGTTCGCCTGGGCCGAAATCCGCATCCCCAGCGGCACCGCGGCCATCCTCAACGCCACCACGCCAATGTTCGGCGCCCTCGTGCTGCGCCTGTTCGCCGGCGAACGCCTGACGCCGCTGCGCGTCATCGGCATCGTGCTCGGTTTCATCGGCGTCGCGGTGCTGGTGGGTCCGGCCGCCTTCACGTTCCAAGGGGACCTGTTGGCCGAACTCGCCTGCCTCGGCGCCGCGTTGAGCTATGGCTTCACCAGCCTGTGGGCGCGGCGCCTGCGCAAGGTGGACCCGTTGCATGCCGCCACCGCACAATGCCTGTGCAGCACCCTGGTGCTGCTGCCACTCGTCGCGGTGATCGACCGGCCCTGGACCCTGCCGATGCCCGGCGCCGCCACCTGGGGCGCCCTGCTTGGCATCGCGCTCATCAGCACCGCGCTCGCCTACGTCATCTTCTTTCGCATCGTCGCCGTCGCCGGCGCCGCCAACGTGATGCTGGTGACGTTTCTGGTCCCGGTCAGCGCCCTTGCCCTTGGTGCGGTGGTGCTGGCCGAACCCATCACCTGGAACGCGCTCGCCGGCATGGCGCTCATCGCCGCGGGCCTCACCGCCATCGACGGACGGCTGCTGAATCGCACCTAAAACCGTCGATATTTCGCGGAGTCGACACAAACACCTATCGCATGGCAGCATCCCCGGATATGCATGCTGGTCGCCCAGCTCCGTCCGCCCGCTTCATCCGAAGGAACCCCACCCACCCATGTCCGGTGCCACCACGCCCGACCCCCGTATGACCTCGGCCCGGCGCCCGCCCTCACGCGGCATGGCGCTGAGCTGGTCGGACCCATGGTTTCGCAACATTGTCTGGCAGGTCCTGATCATTGGCGGCATCGCCGCGATGATCTGGTTCATGGTCTCCAACACCATGAACAACCTGGAGGTGCGCCGCATCGCCACCGGCTTCGGCTTCCTCGGCCGCGTCGCCGGCATCCCCATCGGCGAACACATGGTGGACTACGATCCCGCCATCCATTCCTACGGCCGCGCCATGGTGATCGGCGTGCTCAACACGCTGAAGGTCTCGGTGGTCGGCATCGTGCTGTCCACCATCCTCGGTACCATGATCGGCATCGCCCGGCTGTCGAAGAACTGGCTGCTTTCCCGCCTTGCCGCCATCTATGTCGAGGTCATCCGCGACATCCCGGTGCTGCTGCAACTCTTCTTCTGGTACGCCATCCTCCAGGCGATGCCGGCCCCCCGCCAGGCCGCCAACCCTGTGCCCGGCGTGTTCTTCTCCAACCGCGGCATCAAGCTACCCCTCCTCGAATGGCAGGATGCCCATAGCTGGACCCTGGCCGCGATCATCCTCGGCTGGATCGGCACCGCCTCCTGGGCCCGCATGGCCAAGCGGCGCCAGGAAGCCACCGGCATCCGCCCCGCCGTGTGGCCCGCCGGGCTTGCGCTGATGGTGGCGTTTCCGCTGCTGGTGTGGGCTGCGCTCGGCGCGCCGTTCACCCTCGAAATGCCCGTCCTGCGCGGCTTCAACTTCCAGGGCGGCCTCACCCTGAGCCCCGAATATGGCGCTCTCACCATCGGTCTGGTGATCTACACCGCGTCCTACACCGCCGAAATCGTCCGCTCCGGCATCCTCGCCGTGCCGCAGGGCCAGTGGGAAGCCGCCGGCGCCCTCGGCCTGCATCCGGTCTCGGTGATGCGGCTGATCGTGCTGCCCCAGGCGCTGCGCGTCATCATCCCGCCGATGACCAGCACCTATCTCAGCCTGGCCAAGAACTCCTCCCTCGCGGTGGCCATCGGCTACCAGGATGTGGTGTCCATCGCCGGCACCATCCTCAACCAGACCGGCCAGGCCGTCGAAGGCATCGCGCTCATCATGGCCGTGTATCTCACCATCAGCCTGTCGATCAGCCTGTTCATGAACTGGTACAACGCGCGCATCGCGCTGGTGGAGCGCTGAGCCATGAGCGCCACCACCCACATCCCCACCGAAGCCCGCGAACGCCCGCCCATCCTGGTCGCCGGCCCCATCGCCTGGGCGCGCGACAACCTGTTCAACTCCTGGCTCTCCACCGCCGTCACCCTGGCGCTGATCTACCTCATCGTGCGCGGCATCGCCGGCTTCCTCGACTGGGGCGTCCTGCACGCCGTCTGGACCGTGCCGGCCGACGCCAAGGGCCAGCTTGACCCGACCGCCTGCCGCGATGCCAAGGGCATCGGCGCCTGCTGGGCCTTCATCGGCGACAAATGGCGCTTCATCCTGTTCGGCCGCTACCCCTACGATGACCAGTGGCGCCCGGCCATCTGCGTGGTGCTGTTCATCGGGCTGTTCGTGGTCTCCGCCATGCGCCGGTTCTGGCGCAAGGAACTCGGGTATATCTGGCTCGGCACCCTCGTCGTCATCGGCATCCTGATGTGGGGCGGCATTCTCGGCATGCCGTTCGTCCAGCAGGATAGCTGGGGCGGCCTGCCGATGACGCTGATCCTCGCCACCTTCGGCCTTGCCCTCGCCTTCCCGCTCGCCGTGCTGGTCGCCCTCGGCCGCCGCTCCACCGGGCTGCCGGCGGTGCGCTACCTCTGCGTCGCCTACGTCGAGCTTATCCGCGGCGTGCCGCTGATCTCCGTGCTGTTCATGGCCAGCGTGATGTTCCCGCTGTTCATGCCCGTCGGCCTCAACCCCGACAAACTCCTGCGCGCCCAGCTCGGCATCATCCTGTTCGGCGCCGCCTATCTCGCCGAGGTGATCCGCGGCGGTCTGCAGGCGCTGCCCAAGGGCCAGTACGAAGCCGCCGACGCCCTGGGCCTCACCTACTGGCAGAAAATGGGCCAGATCATCCTGCCCCAGGCCCTCCGCCTGGTGATCCCGCCGATGGTCAACACCTTCATCGGCTCGTTCAAGGACACCTCGCTCGTCCTCATCATCGGCATCTTTGACCTGCTGACCACCGGCAAGGTGGCTCTGGCCGAACCGATCTGGCAGGGCTACAGCACCGAGGTCTACATCGTGCTGGCCGTCATCTACTTCATCTTCTGCTACGCCATGTCCCGCTACAGCCGCGGCCTCGAAACCGAGTTCAGCCGAACCGCCCGGCGCTGAAGGAACCCACCATGAGCCAAGCCGCACTCCAGCCCGACACGCAACCGGCCATTGTCCTCGACAAGGTCAACAAGTGGTTCGGCGCCCTGCACGTCCTGCGCGACGTCACCCTCACCGTCGGACAAGGCGAGCGCGTCGTCGTCTGCGGCCCCTCGGGCTCCGGCAAATCCACCATGATCCGCTGCATCAACCGCCTGGAATCGCACCAGGAAGGCCGCATCGTGGTGGACGGCACCGAACTCACCGATGACCTCCGGGCGCTCGACACCATCCGCCGCGAAGTCGGCATGGTGTTCCAGTCCTTCAACCTGTTCCCCCACCTCACCATCCTCGAAAACTGCACGCTCGCCCCCATCTGGGTCCGCAAGATGCCCAAGGCCGAGGCCGAGGAACTGGCGATGGACTACCTCAAGCGGGTGAAAATCCCCGAGCAGGCCAAGAAATACCCCGGCCAACTCTCCGGCGGCCAACAACAACGCGTCGCCATCGCCCGCGCCCTCTGCATGCGCCCCAAAATCATGCTGTTCGATGAACCTACCTCGGCGCTCGATCCGGAAATGATCAAGGAAGTGCTGGATGTGATGATCGAACTCGCGGAATCCGGCATGACCATGGTGTGCGTCACCCACGAAATGGGGTTCGCCCGCCAGGTGGCCGATCGCGTGGTGTTCATGGACCGTGGCGAAATCGTCGAGGCCGGCAAGCCGATCGAGATGTTCGAAAATCCGCAGACGGATCGGTTGAAGTTGTTCCTTAGCCAGATTTTGCGAGGACATTAGGGCCGGAAGCAAGGCTCCGCCGGCTAAGGGGCTCGCCCCTTAGAACCCATTACCCCTCGCGGCTGGGGCGATGCCCTTCAGTTGTGGGGACGGGCGAAGCCCATGCAAAAAGCGACCGCCGCGGGATCTCGCGGCGGTCGCTTTTTTTGATTGCCTGCGGCGCAAGGAAGGATGGCATCACCTGAAGGCCGGCGATCCAGCCGCGAGGGGTGATGGGTTCTAAGGGCCTGCGGCCCTTAGCCGGCGGAGCCTTGCTCGAACCCTTACTGCCCCCGCCCCGTCACCATCACGAGGATCGTCTTGATCATGATCCCCACATCCGTCACGAACCAGGCGCCGAGCGAGGTGAGGCGCATTGCGTAGGCATGGTCGAACCCCACCTTGCGGCGCACGTCATCGATGCAGGTGTCGTAGCCCTGGCGCACCTGGGCGAACCCGGTGATACCCGGCCGTAGCCCGCAGGTCCGTTCGGCGAAGAACGGGATGGCGCGTTCCAGTTTGCCGTAGAAGCCAGGGCGCTCCGGGCGCGGCCCCACCACCGACATGTCGCCTTTCAGCACGTTGACGAGTTGTGGCAGTTCGTCGAGGCGCGTCTTGCGCAGGAACCAGCCCACCCGCGTTACCCGCGGATCGCTCTTGGCGGCCCACACGGCGCCCGAGGCTTTTTCGGCATCGGCGCGCATGGAGCGGAATTTCCACATTTCGAACAGCACGGTGCGGTTCGTCCCGGCGCGGCCGACGCGAAGCTGGCGGAAGATCACCGGGCCCGGGCTTTCCAGCCGGATCGCCAGGGCGAGCAGCGGCCAAAGCGGCAGGGTGAACAGGATGCCCACCAGCGCTACCGCGATATCGAAGCCGCGCTTGGCGGCGCTCACCGAGGCGGGCAGGCTTTCTTCTTCCGAACCGAACTGGGCCGTCTCGAAATCGCTATCGAACATCGTATCGGACATCGGGGCTTTCCTCCGGTGAGAGATCGGTTGACGGTTCAGTGGGCGATGGCGCGGCGCCAGGGAGCGCGGTGCCCGCCGGCGCAGTACTTCACCACGCCGCGGGCGCTCGCCAGGTGACCGACGAGGACATAGCGCGCCACGGCCAGGAGCCGCGGCGCCGCGCTGCCCAGGATGGTGCCGGCCACAGCCCCGCCCAGCCCGGTGAGTTGCAGCGCCGCGAGCAGCGCGAAGAACGGCGAGGATGCGGCCAGCGTCATGCTGCCCGCCACACCCAGCGCGATCAGGAAGGGAGCCGCGACCCGCAGTGCCTTGCCCGAGGCAAAGGCCAGCGCGGTGCCGCCGAAACGCGGGTTGAGCAGCCAGGCCAGCCGGGCGATCTGCTGGGCATTGCCCGCCGCGATCCGCTGGCGACGGCGTGCGTCCATCGCCTCGTCGGCCTTTTCCAGCTCGATCACCTTGATCGAGGCGTCGTAGGCCACTTTCCAGCCGCGGCCGAAAATCTCCAGCGGCATGATGAAATCGTCGTTGATGGTGTCGGCCGGCAGCGCCTTCCAGGCGGCGCGGCGCATGCAGTAGAACGCACCGTGCAGGCCCAGCGGCGCACCCAGCGCCGCCTCGCCGCGCTTCACCGCGATCTGATATTCCCAGTACTTGGCCTCGCCGGCCGAGCCGGGCTGCTCGATGATGTAGGTGCCGCCCACCGCGCCCATCGCGGGATCGGCGAAGTGCGCCGCGGCCTTCAACAGCGCATCGGCCGGGAGCACGGCGGACACATCGGTGAGGGCGACGATCTCGGTGGTGATCATGGTGATGGTGCCGTTCAGCACCGCCACCTTGCCGCGGTTGCGGGTGTGCTCGACAACCCGCGCGTTCAGCCCGGCGCACTCCCCCTCGGCCAGCACGTTGCGGGCGATCTCGGCGGTATCGTCCGAGCAGCCGTCGCAGGCGATGACGATTTCCAGCAGGTCACGGGGATAATCGAGCGCGGCCAGGTTGCGCAGCTTGGCGGCGATGTGGCCGGCCTCGTTGTAGGCCGGCATCACCAGCGTGATCGACGGGAAGGACCCGGTCATCACCGGTGCCGCCTTGCCGCCACGCTTGGACAGCAGCTTCAGCGCAATCGGCCAGCCGGCATGATGCCAGGCGTTGAGCGCGAGGGAGCCCAGGGTTACCGCGGCGGTGGCGCTTTCGAAGATGGTGTCCATGGCGGCGGGCCTCCCAGCATAAGGTTCGTGTAGGCCGCCTCCATGCTGTCCAGGCTCGCCGTCCGCATCACGAAGTCTCGCGGAGAGGAGGAGCCCGGCCCTTCGGCGGCCTTGCAAAGTGCTATGTGCAACCCCTGTGCCAACTCCGCCGGATTTTCCGCCTCCACCAGGATTCCGCTCTCGGGGTCCATACCGCCCGGCACCCCGCCCACCCGGCTCGCCACCACGATCCGCCCGCAGGCCTGCGCCTCCAGCAGCGCCAGCGGCAGCCCCTCGGCGCGGGACGGAAGGCAAACCACGTCCGCCGCCTGATACAGCACCGAGGTATCATCGACATGCCCGAGCCAGATCACCCGATCGGCAATCCCCAGCTCACCCGCCAAAATCTGCAAATTCTCCCGCTCCGTGCCGGACCCCGCCACCGCCAGCACCGCCCCCGGAACCTCCGCCAGCGCCCGCAGCGCCACGTCCACCCCCTTCACCCGCTCCAGCCGCGCCGCGATGGCGATCACCGGCACCCCCGCCGGCAACCCCAAGGCGCCGCGCGCCGCCGCCTGGTCCCCGGGGGCAAATCGCGCCACGTCCACCCCATTCAAAATCACCAGCGGCCGCGACCCGCCCAGCGCCGCCATCACCGCATCCGCCACATGCGGCGCGTCCGCCACCAAGATCGGCCGCGCGATTTTCATCGCAATTTGCGCGAGGCGCCGCCGCTTCGCATTCTGCAAATGCCAGGCGTCATGCTCCGTGTGGATGCGTCGCAAATTGCAAATCGCCGCCGCCGCCCCCGCATACAGCAACGGGCCGATGTGGTGCGTGTGCACCCCCACCGCCCCCACCCGACGGAACAGCCGCACCAGGCGCCAAACCAGCCCGATATCCAGCCCCGGCCGCTTGCCCATGAACTCGATGGGAGTCCCCTCCCGTGCCAGCCGGGGCCACGCCGCCTTCGCGGACGCAGCATCCCCCTCCAAACTCACCACCATCACCGCATGCCGACGCCCCTGAGCCCGCGCCAGCTCAAGGCACATCACCTCCAAACCCCCCGGCACCAAATGCTGCACCACATGAACAATCACGGCCCACTCCTCGGCTCAGACCCGCGTATTGCGGGGGGATGTAGAAAGAAAGGCGGGGGGCGTTGCCCCCTCGACCCCTACCAGGGGCCGAGCCCCTGGACCTCGTAACCGAAGGAGGGGGGTCTTGAAGAAGAGGGGGCAATTCGAGTGGTTGAACCAGCACGG
>CAIMWH010000068.1 GCA_903845065.1 uncultured Rhodospirillales bacterium
CATCACCCATCACTGCGACATCCTTGAAACCGGGAACGATTCTTTCCGCTTCAAGCAACGCAAAAAACAGGCAAAATCAGGCTGACCAACTGGAAACTTTTGGACGCTGTTACCTGGAAACTATTCAACGCTGATTGACACGCGCTCTCCCTGCCCGAGATGATCATCCTGCGCAAAGTGCTCACGATCAGGCTGATCGCCGTTTTCATTGGCGTCGTGGCGGCCGGCATCCTGGCCGTCGGCTTCCTCTTCAACGCCCTGTTCGCCTGAATTGAAGGACGCATTCCATGAAAAACATCAAGGTTCTCGGCCCCGGCTGCAAGCGGTGCGTGGCAACCGCCGATCTGGTGCAGGCGCAGGCTGACCGCCTCGGCGTCGCCGTCAGCATCGAGAAGGTGACCGACTACGCCGCCATCGCCGGATTCGGCATCGTCTCGACCCCTGGCGTGGTGATCGACGGCAAAGTCTTCCATGCCGGCGGGCTGCCCAAGGCCGAGGATGTGGCGAAGTGGCTCACCCAAGCCTGAATGGTTGTGACTGGAAAGGTCGCCGCACAGCGCCAGGCGATCGCTGACGCGGTCTGGTAATTTCGACAGAGGAGCCTCCCATGCCTGACGATGGTCCCGCCTGGACGTCCGCCCCGACGAGCCTCCGCCACCTGCCCGTCGTCGTGATCGGCGCCGGCCCGGTCGGGCTCGCCGCCGCCGCCCATCTGCTAGCGCGCGGATTGAACCCCCTGGTCCTCGAAGCCGGCACCGAGATAGCGGCCAGTGTTCGCGCCTGGGGCCACGTCCGCATGTTCTCGCCCTGGCGCTACAACATCGACCCCGCCGCCCGCGCCCTGCTGGAAGCCGACGGCTGGCGGGAACCCGATCCCGAATCCTATCCCACCGGTGCCGAATTGGTTGTCCGCTACCTCGCGCCCCTGGCTCGGGTGCCGGCACTCGCCCGCGCCATCCGCACCAACGCGCGCGTCGTCGGCGTGACCAAGGCGGGCCACGACCTGATGCGCGACGGCAACCGTGACGATGCGGCCTTCGTGGTGCAGGTGGCAGATCACAAAGGCGATGTCACCGAACGCGAAGCCGCCGCCGTGATCGACTGTTCCGGCACCTGGACCAGCCCGAACCCGGCCGGCGCCAACGGCCTGCCGGCACCTGGCGAACGGGCGGCGGCCGAGCGCATCGCGTATGGCATTCCCGATGTCGCGGGCACCGAGCGCGCCGCCTACGCCGGCCGCACCACCCTGGTGATCGGTGGCGGCCATTCCGCGATGAACGCCGTGCTCGATCTCGCCAGCCTCGCCGCCGCCGCGCCCGACACCCGCATCCTGTGGGCCTTCCGCAACCCGCTCGCCGCGATCAACTTCGGTGGAGGCGCGGCGGACGGCTTGGCCGAGCGCGGGGCACTCGGTGCGCGAGCGCGTCAACTGGCCGAGACCGGCGTGGTCACCACCCTGGCGCCCTTCCTCACAGCCCGCATCGAACACACCGGCGACGGGCGGCTCGCGATCACGGCGCGTGACGGCCAGGTTGTGATGGCCGACCGCATCATCGTCGCCGCCGGCTTCCGGCCCGACCTCTCGATGCTCAGCGAACTGCGCCTCCAGCTTGATCCAGCCGTGCAAAGCACGCCCGCCCTGGCGCCGCTGATCGACCCCAACCTGCATTCCTGCGGCACCGTTCGCCCCCACGGCGAGGCCGAGTTGCGCCACCCGGAACGGCGGGTCTGGATCGCCGGCATGAAGAGCTACGGCCGGGCGCCAACCTTCCTGCTCGCGACCGGGCACGAACAGGTCCGCAGTATCGCCGCCGCCCTGGCTGGCGATTGGGTGGCAGCACGGGAGGTCCATCTCGACCTGCCCGAGACCGGGGTCTGCTCGACGGATCGAGTCAACGAAGGGGCATCCGCCTGCTGCGCGCCGGCCGTTGCACCCGCCGCCTGCTGCGCCCCACAGCCGGTAGCCGCCACGTCCTGTTGCGGCGCCAAGGCCGAGGTCGCCGTCGCGGCGCCAGCCAAGACCGCCTGCTGCGGGTGACGCCGGAACGCCGGATTGCGTTGACCCTCGGCATCACGCAAACCTACGCCTACGCCACCACCTACTATCTCCCGGCCGTCATCCTCGGCGTGGCGGCCGAGGAACTGGCACTGTCGCGGGCCGAACTGCTCGGCGGATTCTCGCTGGCGATGCTGGTGTCCGGCATGTGCGCGCCACGGGTGGGCGTGATGATCGATCGGATCGGCGGGCGCGGCCTGATGGCGGCGAGCAGCCTCATCATCGCCGCCGGGCTGGCCATGCTGGCCGCGGCGCATGGGTTGGTCCTGTGGTATGCGGCCTGGATCGTGATCGGCCTGGGCATGTCGATGGGGCTCTACGAAGCCGCCTTCGCCTCGATCGGCCGCCTCTACGGCCAGGCCTCACGCCCCATCATCACCTATGTCACCCTGATCGCCGGCTTCGCCAGCACCATCGCCTGGCCGGTGGGCACGGCCTTGCTGGAACCGATCGGCTGGCGCTGGCTGACGTTGCTCTATGCCGCCCTGCACCTCGTCCTGAACCTCCCGCTGGTGCTGGCCTTCATCCCGCGCCCCACCACCGGCCCGCTGCCGGCCAACCCGAAGGGGCACGATGCGTCCGCGCTGGCGGCCGCGCGCAAGGCATTCGTGCTGCTGGCCGTGTTCTTCACCACCCGCGCGGCCATCGCCTCCGTGCTGTCGGTGCACATCATCACCGTGCTCCAGCATGTCGGGCTTGGCACCGCCGCCGCCGTCGCCATGGCGTCCCTGATCGGGCCCGGGCAGGTCGCCGGCCGCATCGTGGAAATGGCGATCGGCCGGCGGGTGGACCCGTTGCGGTCATCCCATCTCGGCGCCGCATTGCTGCCAATCGGCGTGGTGGCGCTACTGCTAGCGGGTCCGCCGGCGGCCATCGCGTTCACCCTGGCCTACGGGATGAGCAACGGCATCATCACCATCAGCAAGGGCACCTTGCCGATGGCGCTCTTCGGCCCCAACGGCTACGCCACGCTGCTCGGCCGCCTCTCCATGCCGAGCCTGATCGTCTCGGCCCTGGCGCCCACCCTCGCCGCCCCGCTGATCGACGCCTGGTCCGGCATGTCGATCCTCACCCTGGCCGGCGTGCTAGGCGCCGGGGCGGCACTCTGCCTGGTCCCGTTGCGATTGCCGTCACGCTGATCCCGGCGTCAGCGCCGTTGCCCCAATCGTCGCAGCACATACAAGCCGGCAAGCGTCACCGGGACGATATAGCCGAACGCCAGCACCCACCGGGCCGCGCTATCGGCGCCGGCAAGGTCGAGAATAACGCCGACGCCGATGGGACCGACAAAGCCGCCTGCATAGCCGCACATGCTGTGCAAGCCCATCGTGGCGCCGCGCCGCGACGGGTCGGCCGCCTGGACGGTGCCGGCGGTGAGGGCTGAACTGTCGATGTAGATCGCCGCATTCCAGGCATAGACACACAGGATCGCCAGAGGCGTGCTCACCAGGGCCGAAAGCCCGGTGACCAGCGCCAGGAGCGCGCTGCTCCCCATCGCGATTGCCACGATCCGTCCACGCCCCAGGCGCACGGCGGCCTCGTTGCCGGAAAGCGAGGCCGCAATGCCGAGCAGGCCGGCACCGGTAAACAGCGCGCTGGGTTCGGGCAGCCATTCGGGGGCACCGTGCTGTTGGATCACCGCGGCGAGGAAGGTCACCCCCCAGGCACGCAAAACCGCCAGTTCGAGCGTGTGCACCGTGTAGCCGGCGATCCACGCCATGGCGGGGTGATTGCGCAGCACAGGCCGGAAATCGAGCAGCCCCGCAAGCGGGGCGCCGCCCGCCCGCCGCGGTGCTGTCGTCCGCATGGCGAAAGCGGCGATCACACAGGAAAGACTGGCCGCCACCGCGCCAAACAGAAACGCCGCCCGCGCGCCAGCAATGGCATCGACCGCGCCCGCGACCGCGAAGGACGCCGCCCCCGACACCCCCACCCCGGCAGCATGCCAACTGACCGCCCGCGACTGGGCGTTACCTTCCAGCCGGTCGGCGATGGCCTTCAGGCCAGGCATGTAGCAGCCCGCCCAGCCGACCCCGGCGATGGCCCGCAACACAAGCGCGCTCCAGAACCCGTCGGCAAGGGCCGCGAACCCAAGATGGGACAATGCGGTCAAGCCAGCCCCGATCACATAGATACGCCGCGCCGGCAGCCGGTCGGTCAACCCGACCAGGATCGGCACCGTGGCAACGTAGGCAATGAAAAATGCCCCGATCAGCCATCCAGCCTCGGTCGCGGACAGCGACCAGCGGACCATGTAGCCGGGCAGGAGCGCCGGAAGGGTGAACGCGCCGATCTGCGCCAGAAACTGCGCCGTGACGATCGCCACAATGAAACGCTGAACATCACCGCCGGCCGATCCGGGTGTGCCCACGTCCTGATAACCGTTCATGGGGCGCTCCGGTGGCTGTTGGAGGATCGCATATCACGCCACGCAGTGCCGCTGCCGCAGGTTTCCTTGTGCGCTCATCCGCCTCCATCGATATTTCCGCAAAGACCGAGTCATAGAAACCCATCGGACCGCCGACATACTCCCCGCGCCGCTATTCCATCACGCCGCCGCGCCGTCGCTGACCACGCGGCCATCCACGATATGGATGCGCCGGTCTGCCGTAGCGGACAGGCCCATATCGTGGGTCACCGCGATGACGGTGCGCCCGGCGGTGGTCAGCCCGCGCAGGATGGCGAACACGGCGGCCGCATTGACCGTGTCCAGCGCGCCGGTGGGTTCGTCCGCGAGCACGAAGCGCGGGTCGTTGGCCAGCGCACGGGCAACCGCGGTGCGTTGCCGCTGGCCGCCCGACAGTGCGTCGGGCCGCTTGTTGGCACTGCTCGTCATGTCCAGCGAGGCGAGGATGGCGTGAGCGCGTTCCAGCATGGCCGCACGGCTGAGGGTGCCAAGCTGCCGCATCGGCAGCATCACGTTGTCCAGCACCGAGAACTCCGGCAGGAGGAAATGAAACTGGAACACGAAGCCGAACGTGCGCAGCCGCATCGCGGCGCGGGCCTCGCTGTCGCGTCCAGAGACTGACTGGCCATCGATCAGGATCTCGCCCCGCGTCGGCACGTCGAGCAGGCCCAGCAGGTACAACAACGAGGACTTCCCCGAACCGGACGGCCCGGTGATGACGGTGAAGCTCCCCGGCGCGAATTCCAGTGACACGTCGTCGATCAGCGTGACCGGCACGGTGGCCGGCAACACGCGGCTGACATGGTTTGCGCATAGCGCCGGCGCGCGCGGAGATGGCACGGTCATGCGGCACCGCGAATGATCGCCAGCGGGTCGGTGCGCGCCGCCTTGCGCGCAGGCAGCCAGGCCGCCGCCACGGCGGAGAGCAGGGCGATGCCGCTCGCCAGGCCGTAGGTGAAGGCGGATTGCACCACCTTGAGGGTCTGGCTCGGGTCGGTGGCGCCAGGTGCCGGGATGTGGGCCAGCACAAGCGCGATGAGCGCCCCCGCCGCCCAGCCGCCCAGCAACCCGAGCACGCCGACAACGCTCCCTTCGACAACGAAAATAGTGACCACCACATGCCCCGGAATTCCGACCGCCCGCATGATGGCGATGTCACGCCCCTTCTCCATCACCACCGTGGAGATGATGTTGAAAATCCCGAATGCCGCAACGATCAGGATGGAGCCGGTGCTGCCATAGATGATGACATTCTGCAGCACGAACACCTCGAGAATGCGCTCGAAAGTTTCCTCCCACGGGGCGGCCTTAAAGCCCCAGCGCCCCTCGATCATCGCCGCCACCGGGATCGAGCGCGAAATGTCGGCGAGACGCACCTGGATTTCGTTGACCACTCGCGGGCGGCCTTGCAGGGATTGCTGGCGGGCCAGCGACACATATGCCAGGGCGTTGTCCTGCGCCTCCATGCCGGTGCGAAACAAGCCGACGATGCGCAGCGCCACGCCGGTGCCTGCAATCGTGGAAACCGCGACCGTGTCGCCCAGCACTGCGCCCATCTTCGTGGCCAGGCTGGCGCCGATGATGATGCCGTCCGAACGGGTGCCGAGAGCGTCCAGCGTGCCCGCCACCATGTCCTTCTCCAGCGTGGTGACCTGTTTCTCGCGCGCCGGGTCGATGCCAGAGGCCGACACCGCGAAATCCCGGCCAGCCCGGCGGAGGATCATCTGGCCGCGCAGCACGGGGGCGGCAACCACGCCGGGCATGGCCGACAGCGCGTCCACGATCGCGCCGGCTCCGGAGATGCCGCGCACGGGATCACGCGGCAGCACACGGGAGAGATGCACGGCCGCATCGGGATGCAGCATCGCCAAGGGCTGTGCCGGCGGCTGGCGGATTTCATCGGTCACGGTGATGTGCGGGTTGCTGTCGATCAGTTGCCCGCGAAACGTCGCCTGGAACCCGGCCATCAGGCCGGAAACCGATATGAACATGCCGACGCCCAGCACCACGCCCAGCACGCTGACCACGGTTTGCCGCTTGCGCGCGGCCAGATGTGCCAGTGCGATGGTCAGCGGCAACGGCATCATGCCGCGGCGCCCCGGCGTGCGTTACGGCCGGACATGGACGCGTACACCGTCGGCGATGGCCGCGGGCAGTGGATCGATCACCACCGCCGCATCCAGGCCACCGCGGATCTCGACGCTGTTGGCCGCCACGGCGCCAAGCTCCACCGGAACGCGCCGCGCCCGCCCGTCGGCCACCACGAACACGGCCGCCGGCCCAGGCCGCCCCCCCACGCCGGGGCTGTAGCGAATGGCATCGGGTGCGACCAGCAACGCATCGGCGCGTTCGGCAATCACGATGTTCACGTCAACCGTCATCCCGATCAGCAACTTGACGCCGGCCGGAAGGTCGGCCTCAACCCGGAAGATGCGCGTGGCGGACTCACCCTGCCGGCGAATATTGGTGATGACGGCGGTAAAGACATCCTTCGGGAACGCCTCGGCCCGGATCGCCACCCGCGCGCCCATCCGAACCTGCGCGATGTCCCGCTCGTCAACATCGGCGGCGACGCGCAGGCGGCTCGGGGAAGCAATTTCAAACATCATCGTATTGGCGGCGATGGTTTCGCCCGGTTCCACCGGACGCTTCATCACCACGCCCGCGAGCGGCGCGGTGATGCGATACTCCTCCTGTTGGCGGCGGGCCAGCAACAGGCCCGCCAGCGCGGTGTCGCGCGCCTCCGTGTCGCGTTGAAGCTGCTGCTGCGAACGGATGCCGCGCTGCGCCAGGTCCTGCCCGCGCGCCAGTTCCTGCTCGGTCAGTGCCAGGTGCGCGGCGGCATCCGCAACGTGTTGGCGCGGCTGGCGGTCATCGAGCAGGGCAAGTTCCTCACCCTGCGTGACCTCCGCGCCTTCATCGACCGCCAGCGCGACGATACGGCTGGCAACCGTGCTGCTGACTTTGGCCGTGTCGATCGCCTCCACCACGCCGGTCGCGTAGGCGGCCTCGATCGCCAGGCCACGGCGAACCTGCACCAGGGTGACATCCACCGGGCGCAGCCATCCGAACCATACTCCGGCAGCGATGCCGACGATGGCCGCGCTGATCCACGCCACCCGCCGCCATCGATGCCCACTCCTGGCCGTGGGTACAGGTGCAACAAGCTCGACGATCGGCGGCACGGTAACAACCCCGCCGCCTTCGCCGGCCGAGGGATCGGACTGTTTGATGCGCGTCTCACTATTGGGTTGGCTGGAAATTTCGACAGGGAGGATCATGATACGGGAACGCCAGTTAGCAGCCGGCAAACTGACTCCTTCGCCCAGGCCGCGCCATCTATATATCGCAGAACAGCCTGAACCGGGATGGGCCCCGACACACACCGCCCTTGCCAAACGCGCGAGTCCGGCCAGTCCCGCGAGGTGACGCGCTAAATCCAAACGTCCGCACGCCGCCAGCACCGCAGGAAAATCAGGCTCCAAAGCCTCGCGTATGACGAGGAGAGGATTACCGTCGGCATGCGGCGGAATGAAGGGGTGGATATTACTCACCCCACCACCCATCTCGCCCGGCGGTTCGCGATTCCTGCAAAACCGACGTCTCCGCAGCCTCCGTCTCCCCGCGACAGCCCGTCACGGCATCGCGGTGCCTGGCGCTACGGCGGGTGGTCGTCGATGTTTTTCAGCGTCGGGACGGTGCCGAACAGCCAATGCCCGGTGTTGTTCATCCGGCGGTCCTTCGGCGTCGTCATGTTGCCGGTATAGGGCTTGGAGTGAACCTGCGAGCCGATCTGATCGTACACCGCGGTCGGGTGATAATGGACGACGAAGTAGTCCTTGAATGACGTGTCGGTGACGCCGGTGACGTCGACCTCGATTTCGACGGTGGTGCGGCCATTGAGCCAATAGGCCCCGCCGGCGGTGGCGACGGTGAGCATGCTGGCGGTGCGCAGGGCGCGCACCTTGTCCATCCAGGTTTCGAAATCGCTGTCCTTGCCGATCAGGTCGAGGCTGGCGAGGGTCAGCGCGGCCTTGGCGGTATTGAGTTGGGCGAGGGCCAGGTCGGCCGCGTCCTTTTCGGCCTTGTCCTTGGCGTCCTTGGCTTTTTTGGCCGCGGCGTCCTTGAGTTGCTTGGCGAGCAGCGCCTGCTGGGCGCTCAGCGCCAGCGCCTTCTGCTCCTCCTGCGCGTCGGCCGCCTCGTCGAGGGTGTCGATCTCGTCGTCGGCAACGCCGATCAGGTTGCAGGCCGCGACGAAATTACGTTCGGCGGCGGCTTCCTTGGCGTTCTTGAGCGGGCCCTTGGTTTTGTTGACGAGGGCACCGCCGCGCGACTTGTGCGAGGGCGAAAGGTCCGGGAAGTCGGCGATGCGCTGTTCGAGGGCGGCGAGTTCGCCGGGATATGTCAGTTCGGCGGCGGCCTGATCGGTGCGGTCCTGCTGGGTTTGCTTGACCGCCTTGGTGAGATCGACCAGGCGGATGCGGGCGTCTTCGGGTTTGAGCTTGGCGATGTTGACGCATTTGCCAAGTTCGACGCGATGCGGCGCGGCATCGGTGCCGGAGCGTTCGAGCACCTTGATGGCGCCATCGAGCGGCTGGATCAGGTCGAGCACCACCTGGATGCGTTGCTCGAGGGCGGCGACGGCGGGTTCGATTTCGCGTTCGAGGCGGCCGAGATTGGTGCCCGTGGGGGCTTCCGGGTCGATGCCTTCGAGGGTGGTGTTGAGGCCGCGGATCGCCTGCGGGTCCTTCACTGTCTGGGTGCCGAGCGTGGCCATCCGGGCGGTGAGGGCGGCGTGCTTTATCGGCAGGTCGCGGCCGGCGACGGTGTCGAGCACCTTGTTCTCGATGGCGAGCAGGCGGGCGTCCACCCCGTCGTAGTTGCGCAGGTCGAGCATGCCCTTGATCTCGGCGACGGCGGTGGCGTCGAGCGTCGCCATTTCGACGCCGGTGTCCTTGAGGCGGGCGTTGAGGGCCTTGAATTTTTCGGTGTACGCCTCGCGGGGCAATTTGTCGGCGAGTTTCAGTGCCTTGTCGCGGTCTGTCTCGGCCTGGGCGAGGGCTTCCCTGGCGGTGGCGAGCTTGGAATCGGCGGTCTCGGACTGGGTTTTCAGCAGCAGCTCGGGGTCGGACGGATTGCCCGGCTTGGCTTTGCGCAGCCGCAGGCCTTCCTTGTCCTTCCAGTTCTTGCGCGCGATGGTCGCAGTTTTTTCGAGGGCAGTCACTTGTTCCTGGAGCAGGACGGCCGCCGCTTGCAGGCGGGTCGCCTCGGTGTTGGCATCCTCGATCTGCTTGGCGCGGCCGGCGGCAAAGCGCTGCTTGAACTTCTCGATCTCGGCGGGGTCGATGGTGGCGAGTCTACCTGACATGTCCGGGGTCTTCCCTAGCCGGCAGCGAGTTGGATGGCGGCATCAAGGCTGCCGAGCGCCGCGCCAAGGGTGGCGCGGACGCTCATGGTGACGCCGAATGGATTTTCATCGCAGCCGAGCACCCGCTCGTCGGTGTTGAGATGGCCGCGGAAGCCGGCGACGATGGATTTCGCGCGGCCGAGCATGCGCGGCTCGGGGGCGGAGGGGTTGAGCTCCTGCAGGATGGCCATCAGTGGCACCTTGAAGCCGCCGGTGACGGCGTTGAGGCCGAACTCGGCGATGTCCTCAAGCTCGCTGTCGCCGGAGCCTTTCAGCACGCTTTGCAGGGCGGTGATCTGACCATCCACAACGTCACTCGCGTCCCGCCAAGAGGCGACGGCTTCGCGCCAGGCCTTGACGAAGGCGGGGTTGGCGGGTGCGGTGCCGGATGGGGTGTCGGTGGGCGTGCCCATGCCGAAGACGCGCTGCATGTAGTCTTTCTGGGCGTCATTTATTGGCATCTTGGTGGCCCCCTTCGGCGCGCCACTTCCACTCATCCGGCCAACGGCGTCAATGCGGGTGGAGGGGCCGTACGGCGGTGCGGCGGTATCACTTTTCCTTGATGCGCAAGGCGCCGCGCGGTCAGTCGGGCCAGGACTGCCTGCGGCGGGCCTGGCGCAGGCGGCGTTCGGTGAAACTGGTGGCGACGACTTCGTTGGATGCCTGCGCGCGGGCGAGTTCGTCGCCGAGGCGGGTCGCGACGATGGCGGCCTCGCCGGGATGCAGGTTGCAGGGGTCGAGATAGAAGAAGCCGTGCTCGATTTCGTGGTCGCGCACGATAACCGGGCGGGGGCCGGCGGCGAGGCGGTCGGCAAGGTCCCACGCGGTGATATGGGCGGCGGCGGGGTCCACGGCGAGGCGAAGGCGGTCGAGCGGGTTGGCGGTGGGGTCGGGCTCGATGGTGGCGGTGATGCCGGGGCGGCCGGCGAGGGTGGTCATCCACAGCTCCAGCGCGCCGTTTTCGGTGGCGCGGATGCCGGCGTGGTCGCGGTGTTCCCAGGCCTGCAGGGCGGCGATGGTGCCGGCGATGCCTTCCTTGCCGACTTTCATGCCACGGCCGATGCCGCCGTTTTGCAGGTACGCGGCCCGGACCAGCGGCTTGCGGCCGGCGAGGATGCCGCCAGTGGGGCCGCCGAGGAATTTGTGGGACGAGTAGAGCGCAAGATCGGCGCCGGCGGCGAGGAAGCAGCGGAGGTCATATTCGGAGGCCGCATCGACGATCACCGGGACGCCCCTTGCATGGGCGATCTCGACGAAATCGGCGAACGGCAGCATCCCGTACTGCACGACGTGGTGGGAGACGACGAACACGGCGGCGGCGGTGTTGGCGGTGATGGCGCCGGCAAGCTGGTGATGCCGGGCGGAGGTAGCCTGGCCCACCGGGACCACGCTGGCGCCAGCGAGCCGGATGCCCTGTTCGATCGGCGCGCCGTAGGACACCATATGGCCCGCGAGGATGACGACCTCGTGCTTGAGCCCGGTGGCGTCGGGCAGCCGTTCGACGGCGGACAGATCATCCCCGGTCATCGCACCGGCGACCGCGAGGGTGATGGCGGCGGCGCAGGAGGCGGTGACGAAGCCGGCCTCGGTGGCGCAGAGGCGCGCGATGACGGTGCTGGCCTTGCGCTGAAGGTCATCGATCTCGACGAATTCGCCAAGAATGGCGCTGACCGCCGCGACCGCTTCGGGAACGACAATGGAGGCGCCAAGCGCCGTCATCGTGCCGGAAACATTGATGATGGGGCGCAACCCGAGCTGCGCCCGGATATCGATCTCGTTCATGCGATCCGCCTGTGTTGTGTTTCGCCGCGCGACAGCGTGATGTTGCCACGGGATTAAATCCGGCTAAAGTGGTTCTTGAGCTTGGGTTGTGACAGCAACGGGGGGCTTCAATAATGACCACTGACAATACGCAGCGGCGGAATTTGTTTCGGGTTGGCGGCGCCGGATTGGCGCTTGCGGCAGCGGGGGCGCTGCTCGACCCATCGAGGGCGGCGGCGCAGGCGGCTCCGACGAGCCTGCTGCGCACGGTGCTCGATCGGGGCAAGCTGATCGTGGGAACCGGATCCACCAATCCGCCCTGGCACTTCGAAAACGACAAGGGCGAGTTGACCGGCATGGATATCGCCATGGCCCGCATTCTCGCCAAGGGCCTGTTCGATGACGAGACGAAGGTGGAATACGTGCGCCAGGAGGCCAATGCGCGTATCCCCAACATCACCACCGGCAAGGTGGATGTGGTGATCCAGTTCATGACCATTTCGCCAGCGCGCGCGCAGCTGGTGTCGTTTTCGCGGCCGTACTACGTGGAGGGCGCCGCGCTGCTGACGGCGCCGAAGTCGAAATATCCGACCATCAAGGAACTGCTCGCGGCGGGCAAGGCGGTGCGCGCCTCGGTGTTGCAGAACGTCGATGCCGATACGCTGGTGCACAATGCGCTGCCCGAGGCGCAGGTGATGCAGCTCGACAGCCAGGCCAACGTGATGCAGGCGGTGACGGCCGGGCGGGCCGATGTGGGCGTGGTGGACGCCTCGACGGTGAAGTGGCTGGTGAAGAAGAACCCGGGCGACTACGCCGATGCGGGGTTTGCTTACGAGGCGCAGCTTTACGGCGCGGCGGTGCGGCAGGGCGATGCGGATTGGCTGAACTGGATCAACACCTGCTTCAACGTGGCGATGCACGGCCACCAGCCGGAAATCTATACCGCGGCGTTCGAGGAGTTTTTCGGCGACAAGCCGCCAGTACAGAAGCCGGGCTTCCCGCCGATCTGAAACGACGGCCGCGCCGGCAGGCCGGCCTGCCGGAGTTGTCGCAAGTCATGCCCCAGTCGTGCAGTACCATCTGAACTACAACTTCATCTGGAAGTACTTCGACAGGCTCGCCTGGGGTTTGGCGCTGAGTCTCGAACTGGCGACCATCGGCATCCTGATCGGGTGCATCATCGGCTTGGCGCTGGCGGTGCTGTCGCACGGCGCGGGGCGGCCGGTGCGGTTCGTGGTGGGGGCGTATGTGGAGTTCATCCGCAACGTGCCGCTGCTGCTGCTGGTATATCTGGTGTTCTACGGCATCCCGAGCGTCGGCGGGTTCGCCTATGACGCGACGACCAGCTTCACGATGACGCTGGCGGTGTATGCGGGTGCGTATCTGGTGGAGGTGTTTCGCGCCGGGCTCGATGCGATCCCCAAGGGGTTGATCGATGCCGGCCGGGCAATCGGGCTGACCCCGGCGCAGCGGGTGCTGCATGTGCAATTGCCGACGATGTTCCGCATCGTGCTGCCCTCGCTCGGCAATGCGTTCATTTCACTGTTCAAGGATACGTCGCTCGCCACCGTGCTGGCGGTGCCGGAACTGATGTATGGCGCCAACTGGATCTACACCAACACGTTCCGCATCGTGGAGGTATGGACGGTGGTGGCGCCGATGTACCTGGTGACGGGGTTTATCCTGCTCGGCTGCCTGCGCCTGCTCGAACGCCGTTTCGCGATCCGCCGCCGATGAACGTGATGCTCAACAGCCTGCCGTTCCTGATGCAGGGGCTGCTGGTAACGCTGCGGGTGTCGGGGATCGTGGTGGCGGCCGCACTGGTGCTGGGGGTGCTGTTCGGGGTGGGGCTGAGTTTCGGGCCGCGCTGGGTGGCGTGGCCGTTGCGGATCTACAGCGACCTGATCCGCGGCCTGCCGCTGCTGGTGCTGATTTTCTGCGTCTACTACATGCTGCCGCTGACCGGGCTGAACGTGACGAGTTTCTGGGCCGCGGTGGCGGCGCTGGCGGCGTTCCAGAGCGCCCATGTGGCGGAGGTGACGCGCGGCGCGGTCCAATCTATCCCGCCCGGGCAGCACGAGGCCGGCAAGTCGATCGGGCTGACGTTCAGCCAGCGCATGATCTACGTGGTATTCCCGCAGGCGTTGCGCCGCTTCCTGCCGCCGTGGATCAACACCGTGGTCTCCACGGTGCAGGGCAGCGCGCTGGTGTCACTGGTGGGGATCGTCGACCTGATGCTGGCGATCCAGCAGGTGATCGGGCGGACGTTCAAGCCGATGCCGATGTATATCCTGGGGGCGCTGATCTACTTCGTCATCAACTACGCGCTGTCGCTGATGAGCCGCATGCTGGAGGCGAGGTTTGCCTATGTCAGGGAATGATCCGCTGGTGAAAGTGCGGGGGCTGACCAAGTCCTTCGGCGCCAACCAGGTTTTGCAGGGCGTGGACCTCGATGTGCCCAAGGGCTCGGTGGTGTCGATCATCGGCGCGAGCGGCAGCGGCAAGACGACGCTGCTGCGCTGCGTGAACCTGCTGGAAACCTATGACGGCGGCTCGATCGAGGTCGACGGGGTCGAGGTTGGGTATGACCTGTCGGACGGGCGGCGGCGGCCGCGCGGGGAGCGGGAACTGGCGGGGATCAGGGCCGATATCGGCATGGTGTTCCAGCTGTTCAATTTATTCCCGCATCTGACCGCGACGGAGAACGTCATGCTCGGGCTGCGCAAGGTGCGCGGGATGGGCAAGGCCGAGGCGCGGGCGGCGGCGGAGCAGTGGCTGGTGCGGGTGGGCCTGGCGGACAAACTCGAAAGCCTGCCGATCGAACTATCCGGCGGGCAGCAGCAGCGGGTGGGAATTGCCCGCGCGGTGGCGATGAACCCCAAGGTGCTGCTGCTCGACGAGATCACCTCGGCGCTTGACCCGGAACTGGTGGGCGAGGTGCTGAAGGTGGTGCGCGAACTGGCGCGCGACGGGATGACGATGATGCTGGTGACCCATGAGATGACGTTCGCGCGCGACGTGTCCTCGCGGGTGGTGTTCATGGATGGCGGGCGGGTGGCGGTGGAGGGATCGCCGAAGGATGTGTTCGGGGCGCCGGCGCAGCATGAGCGGCTGCGCGGGTTTCTCGCCCGGATCGAACTGCGGGATATCTGAGCAGCGGCGGGGGCAGAACGTGGCGGGAAGCGGTGGGCTGGCTGAGGTTCTGTTCGGCGCGATGATCGGTCTGTGCTGCGCGCTGGTCGGCATCGGGCTGGGCGTGTTCGGGCTGGTCACCCGCCGGCCGCGCGGCGGTTTCATCGCCAGCATGATCGCGGTGGGGCTGGCGATCCTCGCGGTGCGGCTGTCGGTGCCGATCTGGATGGTCCTGCTGGAAGGCCGCGATACCCACGGTGACCCGTTGAACTATGGCGAGATGGGGCCGGCGGTCTTCCTGGCGGCGGTGGAGGCCATCGCATTGGTGATCACCGTGCCGGGCGCGCTGCGGCAGGCGTTGCGCCGGATGGCCTGAACGGCGGGGCGGCCCTGGACGGGTCGCCCAAGCGTGCCTACATGCTGCGTTGCAGCAAGGCCGCAGGTTCATGGACGCACCCCAACCGATCGCCTCCGAGGCTTCCACCGGCGTTCGCGGCGCAGCAGCGCAGACGTTCACCCACCAGCAGATCATCCGGGCGGTTTCCGGGGTGTTGCTGTGTATTTTCCTCTCGGCCCTCGACCAGACCGTGGTGGTGCCGGCGGTTCCCGCGATCGCGGCGGATCTGAACGGCTTCGGGCAACTCGGCTGGATCGTGTCGGCGTATCTGCTGACCTCGACGGCGGCGACGCCGATCTACGGCAAGCTTTCGGACATCTACGGGCGGCGGGCGCTGCTGCTGCCGGCGATTGCGATGTTCGCCGTGGCCTCGGCGCTGTGTGCCCTGGCGCAGAGCCTGCCGTTGCTGATCGCGGCGCGGGCGTTGCAGGGGCTGGGCGGCGCCGGGCTGATGGCGATGGCGCAGGCGGTAATCGCCGATGTGGTCGCGCCGCGGGAGCGCGGGCGCTACCAGGCCCTGATGGCGGGCACCTGGGCTTCGGCCAGCGTTTCGGGGCCGATCGTCGGCGGGTGGATGACGGAGCACCTGTCCTGGCACTGGATATTCTGGATCAACCTGCCGATCTGCGCCGGCGCGTTTCTTGCCAGCGCGCGCACGTTGCGCATGCTGCGGCATGTTCGCCGGCCGGCGCGGATCGACTATCTCGGCGCGGCGCTGCTCACGGTGGCGGTGGCGGCGTTTCTGACGCTGCTGAGCTGGGCGGGCGAGGCGAAGGACGGCGGCGAACTGGCGATGGCGGGCGGAGTGGCGGCGGCCGGGCTGGTGGCCTTCGTGCTGCAACAGCGGCTGGCGGCCGATCCGCTGCTGCCGCCGCGGCTGTTCCGCAATCGGGTGATTGTCTGCGGCATCCTGATCGGTGCGCTGGGGTCGGCGGCGATGCTCGGGGCTACCTTCCTGCTGCCGCTGTTCTTTCAGTTGGCGCGGGGGGCCGGGGAGGCGTCATCGGGCGCGCAACTGGTGCCATTGCTGGTGGTGTCGACATTGGGTGCCTTCATCGGCGGCCAGTTCGCCCGGCGGTTCGGGCGGGTGAAGAAGATCATGCTGGCCGGGCTGAGCCTGTCCACGGTGGGCTTCATCGTGCTGGCGACGGCGGACGGTGGCACGCCGACGGCGGTGATCCTGCTGGAGATCGCGATGATCGGGCTGGGGATCGGGGTGTGCATGCCGAATAGTTCGGTGGTGGTGCAGAATGCCTGCGAGACCCGCGATATCGGGGCGGCCACCGGGGCGTCGCTGCTGTTGCGAAGCCTCGGCAGCGCGGTGGGTAGCACGCTGATGAGCGCCGTGCTGGCGGCAGGGTTCGCGGCGCGGCTGGCGGGCACGCCGCTGGCCGGCAAGATCGGGCTCGGCGCGCTGCACGGGCCAGGCAGCGTCGCGATCCCGTCCGATCTGGCGGGGACTGTGGCGGGGGCGCTGGCCGGCGGGTTTCATACGGCGTTCTACGCGTGCGCGGCGGTGACGCTGATGGCGCTGGGGGTGACGGCGTTCCTGGAGGATGTGCCGCTGCGGTCGGCGCAGGGGCCGCGGTAGAGCCGGGGCTGCTTCACGCGGTAACCGCCGTCCCATTTTACTCGGGCCACGCTGCGGTCCATGCTGCGCCCTCGCGGTTCGGCGACAACGGAAATGCAGCATATGGACAAGGCATCATGGCTTGGGCACGCGCTGGCGGTGCGGGCATGATCCCGATCGATCCCAGCCTCGAACCTCTCGACCAGTGGCGGCCGGGAGTGATGACGCGCATGCTGATCTCGGCTCGCAACGGGGCCACGTCGCTGTGCCTGTTCGAGCAGTTCGTCGATCCCGGCAAGGGCGCGCCGACGCACCGCCACGATGTGGAGGAGGTGCTGACGGTGATGGCCGGGGTGGCAGAGGTTTGGCGCGACGATCGGCGCGTCACGGTGACAGCCGGGCAGTCGGTGATAGTGCCGGCCGGGGTGCGGCATGGCTTCACCAACACGGGCGCGACGACCCTGCATGTGCAGGCGCTGCTCGCGGCGGGCTATTTCGAGGCGCGATTCGACGACCAGGCCGAGACCCGCCGCCGATGGGCGCCGGATTGACACGGAGGGGGCGCGGCCAGCGGCCACCGGTGGCGACTTATGCGTGAAGGTGATCGCCTATTCGTAGTCAGTACGCCCCCAGTTTAATCCTGGGTGTCGGTACCAGTCCCCAGCAACCGTGACCGCCTCCATCCCACCGCCTTCCGCACCCGCTCCTTCGCCGGCGCCACATCCTCCTTGTTGCGCATATGCAGCGCCAACCGCTCGATCTGCGGGCACACCAGCGCCGTCACCTCCGCATCCGTCACCGTCTCCGCCCACGCCTGGCGAAAACACGCGAGCCACCCGTCGATCTCCGGCCCGCCGATCGCCGCATGCAGGTGCCGCCCGCGCAGCATGGGCGGTCCATACTTGTCGGTGAACAGCGGCGGCCCGCCCATCCAGCCCGTCAGGTATTCGAACAGCTTGCGCTCGGCACTCTCCAGGCTCGCCTGATGGATCGCGCGGCACGCGGCAGCCTCGGGCAGGATATCCATCAATTCATAGAACCGGTGCGTCAGCGCGCGCACGCCCGCCTCGCCGCCAATACGCTCATACGGGGTCGTCACGGCGCCGCGCCTCCTCACCATCGGCCCGGCGGCACGATCCCGCGCCGCCCTTGCCGATTCCATGCCCCGTTCATAGCATGACCTCCCATCCGCGCCGGAATCACCCACCATGCATCACACCATCCCGCCCTCCGCCCGGCGCCACGGATGAGCGGCACCGCCCGGCGCTACCCAACCTGGCTCCCCTGGCTGCTGGGCTTCCTCACCGCGATCGGCCCCGCCTCGATCGACATGTACCTCCCCGCCTTCCCCGCCATCGAGGCCTCGTTCGGCGCCCCCACCGGCTCCGCCCAAATCACCCTGGCGAGCTACTTCGCCGGCCTCGCCTTCGGCCAGATTTCGCAAGGCACCCTGTCCGACCGCTTCGGCCGCCGCGGCCCCATCATGGTCGGCACCGCGATCTACGCCCTCGCCTCGGTCGGCGCCGCCCTCTCGCCCAGCATCTTCTGGCTGGCGATCTTCCGCGCCATCTCGGCCTTCGGCGGCGCCGCCGGCTCCGTCATCCCACGCGCCATGGTGCGCGATCTCGCCACCGGACACGAAGCCGCGGTGATGATGTCCCAACTCACGCTGGTCCTCGGCGTCGCCCCCATCCTGGCCCCCAGCATCGGCGGCGCCGTGCTGATCTTCGGCTCCTGGCGCTGGATTTTCTGGATCCTCGCCGCCTATGCCTGCACCTGCTGCGCCGTGGTATATTTCCTCCTGCCTGACACCCTGCCGCCCGAACACCGCATCGCCCTGCACCCCGCCCAGCAACTGCGCCGCTACGCCGCCATCCTGCGCGATCGCTGGTTCCTCTCGCACGCCGCGATGGCCTGCTGCGCCTCGATCTCCTTTTTCGCCTACCTCTCCGGCTCCTCGCCGGTGTTCATCCGCGGCTTCGGCCTCTCCCCCTCCGGCTACGCCCTTCTGTTCGGCCTCTGCTCCGTCACCCTGATCGCGAACTCGCAGATCAACGCCCGCCTGGTCCGCCGCGTCGGCCCGTCCCGCGTGCTGCGCGTCGTCTCCCGCGTGCATCTCTGCGCCACCGCCCTGCTGGCGCTGGCCGCGTTCTGGCCCCAGCCCTCGTTCTACGCCGTGCTGGCCCCCCTGCTTGTGGCGGTCGGCTGCATGGGCTTCCTCAACCCCAACACCGTCGTCGGCGCCCTCACCCACCAGGCCCACCAGGCCGGCAGCGCCTCCGCCGTGATGGGCACCGGCCAGTTCCTCCTCGGCGCCGTCGGCGGCCTGCTCGTCGGCTTCGTGTCCGACGGCACCCCCCGCGGCATGGCCGCCCTCATGGTGCTTGGCTCCATCGGCCTCGTCATCGCGGACCTGCTGCGCCCGATCGCCACCGCCCCGAAACCACCCTGACCCCCCACCCTGGCGCACCGCAACGGATGAAGGCAGGATCACCCCAAACGGGGGAGACCATCCGGATGACCGAGCCTGCCAGGAAGCGCGTGCTCACCGCCTCCATCCTGCATGAGGCCAACAGCTTCGCCATCACCCCGGCCCCGCTCGACCATTTCCGCCGCCAAGGCATCCTCGAAGGCGCCGAAATCCCCGCCCGCTACGGCGCCACCCGCACCGAAATGGCCGGCTTCCTCGCATCCGGCGCCGCCGCCGCCTGGGAGATGCTCCCCATCATCGTCGTCCCCTGCGCCCCAGCCGGCCCGGTCAGCGCCGCCGCCTTCGCCTGGTTCCGCGACCGCCTCGCCGCCGGCACCCAGGCCGCCGGCCCCGTCGACGGCGTCCTCCTCGCCCTCCACGGCGCCATGTCCGTCGAAGGCGAGCCCGACGGCGATGGCGCCCTCGCCGCCACCGTCCGCGCCATCGTCGGCCCCAACATCCCGATCAGCATCACGCTTGACCCCCACTCCAACATCTCCGACCGCCTCGCCGCCAGCGTGAACGCCATCAGCGCCTACCGCACCCACCCCCATACGGACCATTTCGAGGCCGGCCAACGCGCCGCCGCCACCCTCGCTCGCGCCATGGCCGGCGAAATCCACCCCGTCGTCCACCACGTCCGCGGCCACCAGCTCCGCGGCTTCGACAGCGCCCGCACCTCGCCCCCCGATGGCCCCATGCGCCGCGCCCTCACCCTCGCCCGCAGCCTCGAACAGGCCGACCCCGGCGTCATCGAAATCTCGCTCCACGCCGGCTTCGGCCTCGCCGACGTCCCCCACGCCGGCCCCAGCGTCGCCGTCACCGGCAACGGCGCGGACCCCCGCTACACCGCGCTCGCCGCCCGCCTGGTCCGCTTCGCCTGGGACGAACGCCACAACGACACCGTGAAGATGCACCGCGTCGATGACGCCCTGGCAGCCGCCGCCGCCATCCCCCCCGGCCCCGGCCCGGTGGTCATCTCCGACTTCGGCGATGCCCCCGGCGGCGGCGGCCACGGGGATGCCACCGCCCTCCTGCGCGCCATCCTCGCCAACCCCCCGCCCAACACCGTCTTCGTCTCCATCGCCGATGCCGCCGCCGTCCAGGCCGCGACAGCAGCCGGGGAGGGGGCCGAACTCCCCCTCGAACTCGGCGGCCACACCGCCCCCGCCCACGGCGGCGGCCCCATCGCCCAACGCTTCCGCGTGCTGAAGCTCCACAGCGGCGCCTACATCCACGAAGGTCCCTACACCCCCGGCGTGCACGGCAATTTCGGCCCCTCCGCCCTGCTCGAATGCAACACCGTCCGCATCGTCGTCACCACCTTCCAGCGTAACATCCTGGACCTCCAGCAACTCCGCATCTTCGGTATCGACCCGCAAACCTGCGGCCTCATCGCCATCAAATGCATGGACGCCTTCCGCGCCGCCTTCGCCCCCTTTTCGCGCGCCATGATCGCCTGCGAAACCGGCGGCGTCTCCAGCCGCGTCCACACCAGCCTCACCTTCCACCACCTCCGCCGCCCGATCTGGCCGCTCGACCCGGATGCCGTGGTGGCCGCCCACGCTGGCTACACCCCATGAAGCGCCTCCTCCTCCTCACCCTCCTCGCCGCCCCGCTCCACGCCGAAACCACCCTCCGCTTCGTCCCCAACGGCGACCTGCGCGTGCTTGACCCGATCTGGACCAGCGCCGCCATCACCACCAGCCACGGCCAGATGATCTACGACGTGCTCATCACCGTCGACGAACACCTCCGTCCCCGCCTGCAAATGGCCGAAAGCGCCACCCCCAGCGCCGACGGCATGCGCTGGACCTTCGTGCTCCGCCCCGGCCTGATGTTCCATGACGGCACCCCGGTCACCGCCGAGGACGTGGTCCTGTCCCTGCAACGCTGGGGCAAGCGCGTCACCGCTGGCCAGGCCCTCTTCGCCCGCACCGCGTCCCTCACCGCGACCGACGCCCGCACCATCGAACTCGTGCTCTCCCGCCCCTTCGGCCCGGTGCTGGACGCGCTCGCCTCCCCCATCCTCGCCCCCTTCGTCATGCGCGCCGCCGATGCCCGCACCGACGCCTTCCAGCAGGTCAAAACCACCGTCGGCTCCGGCCCCTTCCAGTTCGTCGAGGCCGACTACCAACCAGGCCACCGCGTGGTCTACCGCCGCTTCCCCGGCTACGTGCCGCGCGCCGAACCGGCAGACGGCTATGCCGGCGGCAAAATCGCCAAGGTCGATCGCGTCGAATGGCGCTACCTCCCCGATACCGGCACCGCCACCCAGGCCCTGCAAACCGGCGAGGTCGATTTCCTCGAAACCGTCCCGCAGGACCTGCTGCCCCTCCTGCGCCCCCGCAAGGACATCGTCCTCAAGGTGCTGAACCGCGCCGGCTTCATCGGCAACATCCGCCCGAACTCTCTCATCCCCCCCTTCAATGACGCCCGCGCCCGCCAGGCCCTCCTCCTCGCCGTCGACCAGGACGCCTACGCCACCACCCTGGCCGGCAGCGCCGAATACGCCCGCGCCTGCTTCGCCGTCTTCGTCTGTGACACCCCCTACGCCTCCGACATCGCCACCGCCCCCTGGCGCAAGCCGGACCTCGCCGCCGCCAAATCCCTCCTCGCCGCCTCCGGCTACAAGGGCGAATCCATCGTCCTGCTCGATCCCGCCGACCAGCCCGAAATCCACCTCATCGCGCTCCTCACCGCCGACGCCCTGCGCCGCATCGGCGCCAACGTCGATCTCCAGACCATGGACTGGAGCACCGTCATCACGCGGCGCAACACCCGCGAACCGCCCGGCCGCAACCCCGCCGGCTGGCACCTCGCCTTCACCCTGTGGGGCGGCTACTCCCTCGCCAGCCCCCTCACCAACACCCCCCTCGTCGCCACCTGTGACGGCAAGAACCTCTACGGCTGGCCCTGCGACGCCACCATCGAACGCCTGCGCACCGATTTCCTCGATGCCACCACCGAAACCACCCGCCTCGCCGCCATCGAGCAGCTCCAGGCCCGCTATTACGAGGTGGTCCCCTACGTGAACACCGGCATGTTCGTCCGCCCCGTCGCCTACCGCGCCAACCTCAGCGGCGTGCTCTCCACGCTGTATCCGGTGCTGTGGAACATCGAAAAGCACGGCCCATGACCGAACCCACCCGCCAAGGAAGCAAGCCCACGATGACCAACGCCATGGTGAAAGGAATGCCGGTCCCCGAAGCCCTGCTGGGGGACCTCACCGATTCCGCCGCCCTCCTGTCCAACCCGCCCGCCCTGCGCGCCCGCCTCGCCGAGGACGGCTACCTCTTCCTGCGCGGCGTCATCAACCAAGCCGCCATCCACACCGCCCGCGCCGAAATCCTCGCCCGCCTCGAAGCCGTCGGCGAAATCGTCCCCGGCACTGACGGCACCTTCACCGGCACCTCCCGCCGCGGCGAACTGGAGCCCGACCTCGGCGCCTTCTGGCAATCCGTCAGCGAAGGCCCCGCCTTCCGCGCCGTCTCCCACGGCCCCGCCGTCGCCGCCGTCATGGCCGCGGTGGCCGATGGCGAAGTCCGCCCGCAGGACTACATCTTCCTGCGCGTCGGCGTCCCCGGCCGCGCCACCGGCCTGCATTTCGACGCCCCCTTCTTCACCCGCATGCACGATCAGGTCTGGACCGTCTGGCTCCCGCTGGGTGACGTCGCCATCCCCCAAGGCCCCCTCGTCGTCGTCGAAGGCTCCCACCGCTTCGATGACCTCATCGACCCCATCCGCGGCTTTGACGTCATCCGCGACACCACCCGCAAGGCCGACATCGGCGCCGACGCCATCGCCGTCGCCACCGCCCGCAAAACCCGCCTGCTCACCGCCGATTTCCGCGCCGGCGATCTCATCCTGTTCGGCATGTACACGCTGCACGGCAGCCTGGATCACCACGCCGAAGATCTCCCGGTCCGCGTCTCGTGTGACCTGCGCTGGCAAAGTGCCGCCATGCCGCAGGACCCGCGCTACTTCGGCCCCAACCCCGGCGGCACCACCGGGGCCGGCTACGCCGAACTCAACGGCGCCAAGCCGCTCGACCAGGCCTGGCACATCCGCTGAAACCAATCAGGCCGGCTGCAACGCCTTGGCCTTGAACTGATCAAACGCCTCCACCGCCTGCGCCGCATACATCACCGATGGCCCGGCCCCCATGTAGATCGCCATCCCCATCGTCTCCATCACCTCGTCCCGCGTGGCGCCCTGCCGCACCGCGGCCTCGGCATGAAACCCCACGCAGGCATCGCACCTGGTCGCCACCGAGATCGCCAGCGCGATCAACTCCTTGGTCTTGGTATCCAGCGCCTTCGGCTCCAACGCCGCCCGCGCCAGCGCCGAGAACCCCTTCATCACCTCGGGCGCCCCGCCACGCACCTCGCGCAGCGCGCCCGACATCTGGGTGGTCAATTCCGGCCAGTTCTTGTGCATGAAAATTCTCCCTTCAAATCACGGTTTGCCGTTCGTCGCGCCCGGCCCCATGAACACCGAGCGATATGTCGTGGCCTCGCCGGTGGTGCCGCTGCGCAGCACGAAATCCACCTCCTGCGTGCCATCCTGCAAATGCTCCGGCCGCCCATAGACCAGCACCCGATACGTCCCGATCGCATCCGCCTCCACCGGCAGCACCAGCCGCTCGGCCCGCGCCGCGGTCCCTTCCGCCACCTCCATCCGAACATCCGCCACCCCGCTGACATCGAGGGTGAAATCCACCGGCGCCTGCGTCTTGTTGGAGATCTTGATGGTGTAGCCATTGCGCAACGAGCCATCGCGCGAGGCGACAAACAGCGGCGCCCGGTCATGCTGCACGGACAAATCCACATGCGGCCGCCGCGCCAGCGCCACCCCCATCGCCGAAACCGCCGCCACCAGCACGCCCACATAAATCATCGTGCGCGGCCGCAGCAGATGGAACCGCTCCACCCGCCCCTGTGCCTTGGCCTTCTGCCGATCGAGCGAATCCCACGTGATCAGCCACTTCGGCCGCCCGGTCTTCACCATCACCTCGTTGCAGGCATCGATGCACAGCCCGCAGTTCAAGCACTCCAACTGCGAACCATCGCGAATATCGATCCCCGTCGGACACACATGCACGCAGGCATTGCAGTCGATGCAATCGCCCAGCTTGGCCGCTCCCGGCGTGCCCGCGCCCGCATCCCGCTTGCCATGCCCGCGCGGCTCGCCACGCCAGCCCTGGTAGGTCACGATGACGCTCTGCTCATCCAGCATCGAGGCCTGGAAGCGCGGCCACGGGCACATGTAGGTGCACAACTGCTCCCGCGCCCAGCCGGCGAACACATACGTCGTCGCGGTGAACAGGAAGGTGAAGATATACACCGGCCCCGGCGCCGCCCCGGTCCAGAAATCCACCGTGATGGTCGGCGCATCGGTGTAGTACATAATCCACGCGCCGCCGGTCCAGAACGCGATGAACAGCCACGCCCCATGCTTGGCCACCTTGCGCCACGCCTTGGCGAAGCTCATCGGCCCCTGGTCGCGCTTCATCCGCTCATTGCGGTCGCCCTCGATCCGGCGCTCCACCCACATGAACAAATCGGTCCACACCGTCTGCGGACAGGTGTAGCCACACCACACCCGCCCCGCGAGACTGGTCACCAGGAACAGCGTCACCGCGCCCAGAATCAGCGCGCCGGTAAGGTAATAGATATCCTGCGGCCAGAACTCGACATCGAAGAAGTAGAACCGCCGGTGCGGCAAATCCAGCAGCACCGCCTGCCCGGGTTGCCCCACCCCCCGATCCCAGCGCAGCCACGGCATCGCGTAGTACAGCGCCAGGCAGAACCCCAGGATGCCCCACTTCACATTGCGGGCGATGCCATGAACCGAGCGCGGATAAACCCGAATGCGGTTGGCGTACAAGTTCTTGTCGTCAAGTGCAGCCGCCTGCGCCTTGCGAAGCTCTTTAAGGGTGGACATGGCGGGTAATCCTTTCGACCGTCACAGCAACCCATTCGCGACGGGCCGCATTGATTTGCCTCAACCCCGATCGATCACCCCGGGGGCCAGGCACGCCCGCGCAACGGCAGCAGCGCAGGCACATGAATGAGATATTTGGCATACGGCGCCCCAAGCCGGCGCAGCAGCGCCCGCTCCTCGAACCGCAGCCCGATCAAAAAATACGCGGTGCCAAACACCGCCGTCTGCAATGACATCGCATCGCGCACCAGCCCGCCCAGCACCAAAATACTGCCGAGATAGAGCGGATGCCGCACCCAGGCGAGCAACCCCGCCGCACTGAACGGCTCATCGTCCTCCACGTCATCGCGGCGCAACTGGCTCAACCCGGCAAACCTCCGCATGTCATAGCAACGCGCCGCCATCACCAGCACGACGATCCCGGCGGCAAGCGCGATACCCTGCACCACCACCAGCCACCCCGGCCGCGCGAACGCCCCGGCCGGCACGCTGGCATGCCCAACCGCCAGCACCGCCGCCAATTCCGCCAACGCCAGCAGGTTCCAGCACAACCGCATCGCCCGCCCGGTCACCAGCCGCAGCGCAGCCTTCGCCGGCTCGCGCGAGGACAGCGAATGCACCACCCCGAACGCCAGCCACGCCAAGGCATACGCCATCATGGCCGGATCAATTGAAAGCGCAGCCGGCCTTCATCCCCAGCCGCTTGAAAATCATCGCCGCCGGGCAGAACCCGGTGAACCCCGCCTGCAACATGTTCGCGCCAACAAAGGCGTTCAGCAGGAACCACCACGGGCTGACGAACCACCCCAGCGCAAGGCTCGCCAGCACCATGCAGCCGGCAAAGGCGAATACGGCGTTGTCGATGGACATGGAGTAATCTCCTGGTGCGATTGAAAAATCCGGCCGCGGACTCACCGCGTGCTTGACTTTATATTCGTATCTTCGTAGATACGCAAGTATGAAAATAGAACCCGCAAAAATGGCCGCCGCGGCCGGCCAGGCGAGTGACCTGCTGAAAGCCCTCAGCAACCCCCACCGCCTCATGCTGCTGTGCCAGATGCTCGATGCCGAACGCACCGTGGGCGATCTCGCGGCCTCCCTCGGCATCCGCGAATCCACCGCCTCGCAACACCTCGCCCTCCTCCGCCGCGATGGCCTGGTTCAGCCCCGCCGGGACGGGCAAACCATCTGGTACTCCATCGCCAGCCCCGCCGCGCAGCGCGTCATGATGACGCTGTTCGAACTGTTCTGCCCGCCCGACCCCATCTGCCCCGCCGAAGCAGGAGCCCGCTGATGCGCATCCAAGCCCTCCTCCTCGCCCTCCTGCCCGCGATGGCCCACGCCCAGACCACCCTCACCGTCACCCCCCGTGACATCACCGACCAGAAGGCCGTTTTCGCCACCATCGAGAGCCCCAACGTCGTCCCCGCCCGCGCCCGCATCGGCGGCACCCTGGCGGACCTCGCGGTGCGCGATGGCGATACCGTCACCCCGGGCCAGACCATCGCCGTCGTCGGGGACGAAAAGCTCGTCCTCCAACTCCGCGCTCTCGATGCCCAGATAGCCGGCCTGCAATCCCAACTCGCCCAGGTCCAGGCCGACCTCACCCGCGCCGACACCCTGTTCCGCCAAGGCTCCGGCCCCCGCGTCGCCGTCGACCAGACCCGCACCGCCATGGAGGTCGCCCAATCCGCGCTGCGCGCCCGCACCGCTGAGCGCGCCGTGCTGCAACAAAACCTCTCCGAAGGCGCCGTCCTCGCCCCCGTCGCCGGCCGTGTCCTGAAAGTCCCGGTCACCCGCGGCTCCGTCGTCCTCCCTGGCGACGGCATCGCCATGATCGCCGAGCAAACCTTCCTCCTCCGCCTGCGCGTCCCCGAACGCCACGCCGCCACCCTGAGAGCCGGTGACCCAATCCGCCTCGACGCCGGCCAACTCGGCATCGCCACCCCCACCGCCGGCCGCATCACCTTGGTCTACCCGCAAATCGAGGAAGGCCGCGTGGTGGCCGACGCCACCGTCTCCGGCATCGGGGACTATTTCGTCGGCGAACGCGTCCGCGTCTGGATCGCCGCCGGCACCCGCCCCGCCATCCTCATCCCGCCCGCCTACCTCATCACCCGCGCCGGGCTCGACTATGTCCGCCTCCAGAACGCCGGCGAACTCCCCGTCCAGCGCGGCCAGACCACCGATGACGGCGTCGAAATCCTCTCCGGCCTGCGCGCCGGTGACATGCTGATCGCGCCATGAGAGGTCTCGGCCTGTCCGGGCGGCTGACCAGCGGTTCCATCCGCTCCCCGCTCACCCCCCTCTTCCTCCTCGCCGCCCTCGCCGCCGGCATGATCGCCCTCCTCACCATCGCCCGCGAGGAGGAGCCGCAGATCAGCGTCCCGATGGTCGATATCAGCGTCAGCGCCAACGGCCTCAAGGCCGACGATGCCGCCGAACTCGTCACCAAACCCCTCGAATCCCTCGTCAAAGCCATCGCCGGCGTCGAACACGTCTACAGCCAGACCCAGGATGACCGGGTCATGGTCACCGCCCGCTTCCTCGTCGGCACCCCCGAGGATGACGCCGTCACCCGCGTGCACGAAAAAATCCGGGCCCATCTCGACCAGATCCCCATCGGCATCCCCGAACCCCTCATCGTCGGCCGCGGCATCAGCGATGTCGCCGTCGTCGTCCTCACCCTCTCCCCCCGCCCCGAAGCCGCCGAACGCTGGACCGGCAGCGCCCTGCACCAACTCGCCGCCAAGCTGCGCACCGAACTGGTGAAGGTCGAGGATGTCGGCGCCACCGAGATCATCGGCGCCGGCCCCGACGAAATCCGCGTCGAACCCGACCCCGAACGCCTCTCCTTGAACGGCGTCACCCTCCAGCAACTCATCGGCAAGGTGCGAGACGCCAACCGCTCCTTCGTCGCCGGCGCCGTGCGCGATGGCGGCACCATGCGCACCCTCGCCGCCGGCCAGACCCTGCGCGGCGTCCCCGATATCGGCCTCCTCGTGCTGACCACCCGCGATGGCCGCCCGGTCTACGTCCGCGATGTCGCCACCGTCATCGTCGGCCCCGGCACCGCTGAAAACCGCATCTGGAACCTGGCGCCCGACGCGAAAGGCACCTGGCAACGCGCCCCCGCCGCCAGCATCTCCATCGCCAAAAGGGCAGGGGCCAACGCCGTCGTCGTCTCCCAGGCCATCCTGCAACGATTCGAATCCCTCCGCGGCACCCTCATCCCCGCCGACATCGAAGCCCGCGTCACCCGCGACTACGGCCAAACCGCCGACGACAAGGCCAACGAACTCCTCTTCCACCTCGGCCTCGCCACCGTCTCCATCGTCGTCCTCATCGCCATCGCCATCGGCTGGCGCGAAGCCGTCGTCACCCTCGTCGTCATCCCCACCACCATCCTGCTCACCATGCTGGCCGCCAAGCTGATGGGCTACACCATCAACCGCGTCAGCCTCTTCGCCCTCATCTTCTCCATCGGCATCCTGGTGGATGACGCCATCGTCATCGTCGAAAACATCGCGCGGCACTGGGCCATGCGCGATGACCGCCCCCGCATGCAGGCCGCCATCGACGCCGTGGCCGAAGTCGGCAACCCCACCATCGTCGCCACCCTCACCGTCGTCGCCGCCTTGCTGCCGATGCTCTTCGTCTCCGGCCTGATGGGCCCCTACATGGCCCCCATCCCCGCCAACGCCTCGGCCGCGATGATCTTCTCCTTCATCGTCGCCATGGTGATCGCCCCCTGGCTGATGCTGAAACTCGCCCCCGCCGCCACCGCCCTCAGCACCGCCGCCGACCACACCGAAGGCTGGCTCGGCCACGCCTACCGCCGCATCGCCACCCCCATCATCGCCACCAAGCCCCGCGCCTGGACCTTCCTTGGCCTCACCGGCGCCGCCACCATCGCCGTCTGCGTCCTGTTCTACACCCAGGCCGTCACCGTGAAGCTGCTGCCGTTCGACAACAAATCCGAACTCCAGATCACCGCCAACCTCCCCGCCGGCAGCACCGTCGAAGACACCGAACGCGTCCTCTTCGCCGCCGCCACCATCGCCGCCACCCTGCCCGAGGCCCAATCCGTCCAGGCCTACGCCGGCACCGCCGCCCCCTTCAACTTCAACGGCCTGGTCCGCCACAGCTACGTCCGCCAGTCGCCGGAGTTGGGGGACCTGCAAATCAACCTGTCCCCCAAGGACGCCCGCCCCCGCGCCAGCCACGCCATCGCGCTCGATCTGCGCACCCGCCTGAAATCCCTCCCCCTCCCCCCCGGCACCGTCCTCGGCGTCGTCGAAGTCCCCCCCGGCCCCCCCGTCCTCGCCACCCTGCTGATGGAAATCTACGGCCCCGACGCCGCCACCCGCCGCGCCGTCACCGCCGAAATCCGCAAACTCTTCGCCAGCGTCCCCTTCATCGTCGATGTCGATGACAGCATCGGCCACCCCCGCCCCCGCCTGCGCATCGCGCTCGACCAGGACGAAATCGAGTTCTTCGGCGTCGAACAGTCTGACGTCTATGACACCATCCAGGCCCTCTTCGCCGGCGTCCCCGTCGGCACCTCCCATCGCGGCCTCGAACGAGACCCCATCACCATCCGCATCGCTTTGCCGAAATCCGCCCAGACCTGGTCCGAACGCCTCGCCGCCACCCCCGTCCCCGCCAACACCCAGCCCGGCAGCCGCACCGTCGTCGAACTCGGTCAGGTCGTGCACCCCGTCACCGAGCTCGGCTCCCCCGTCCTCTTCCGCCGTGACGGCCGCTTCGCCGACATGGTCACCGCCGAACTCGCCGGCAGCTTCGAAGCCCCGATCTACGGCATGCTCGCCGTCAACAAACTCATCGCCAACCACGATTGGGGCACCCTGCCGCGCCCGGAAATCCGCCTGCGTGGCCAACCCGATGACGAATCCCGCCCCGCCGTCCTGTGGGATGGCGAATGGGAAATCACCTACGTCACCTTCCGCGACATGGGAGCCGCCTTCGGCGTCGCCATCCTCGGCATCTACATCCTCGTCGTCGCCCAGTTCGGCAGCTTCCGCCTGCCCCCCGTCATCCTCGTCCCGGTGCCGCTCACCCTCATCGGCATCCTGCCCGGCCACTGGTTGCTCGGCGCCCCCTTCACCGCCACCTCGATGATCGGCTTCATCGCGCTCGCCGGCATCATCGTGCGCAACTCCATCCTCCTCGTCGATTTCATCCGCCACGAAGCCCGCCCCGGCATCACCCTGCGCGAAACCGTCCTCACCGCCGGCGCCATCCGCTTCAAACCCATCCTGCTCACCGCCCTCGCCGCCATGATCGGCGCCGCCACCATCCTCACCGACCCCATCTTCCAGGGCCTGGCGATCTCCCTCCTCTTCGGCCTGCTCTCCTCCACCCTGCTGACAGTCCTGGTGATCCCCGCCATCTACGTCGTCCTGCGCGGGGAGAAAGCCTGACCCCCCTGGTCAACGCCCTGTCGCCACCCCAAGATAACCCCAGCGCCAGGTCGCACCAGGAAACCCAACCATGACCGAGACCAAACTCGCCCCCAACCTGCCCCAGTGGATGCTCGACCATGTCGCCCGCTACCTCTCCAGCGGCGGCACCGACGGCCACATGTACACCATCACCCCCGCCAACCTGCCGACGATGACGGTGCCCTCGCTCCTCCTCACCACCACCGGCCGCAAATCGGGCGAAAAATACCTCTTCCCCCTCTTCTACGGCAAAACCGGCGCCAGCTTCTTCGTCATCGCCTCCAAAGGCGGCGCCCCCGAACACCCCGGCTGGTACCGCAACATCCTCTCCAACCCCGCCGTCGAGGTCCAGGTCGGCACCCGGAAACTCCACGCCAAAGCCCGCACCGCCTCAGGCGAGGAACGCGCCAAACTGTGGGAACAGGCCGTGAAAATCTGGCCGCCCTTCGCCGATTATCAAGTAAAGGCCGTTGGGCGGGAAATTCCGGTGGTCGTGCTTGATCCTATGGAGGCATGAAGAAGCGCTTCTTTTTTGCAAAAAAGAAGCAAAAAACTCTCGTCCAATGGCTTCGCCGGTCCCCCGGGAGAGAGGCGAAGCCATTGGATGAAAAGTTTTTGCTTCTTTTTTCAAAACGAAGCACTTGCTTTACCTACGCCCCCGCCGCCCGCTCCCGAATAATACGCGCCATCGAAGCAATCCCATTCCCCCGATTGGTCGAAAGCGCCTCCAGCAACCCCAGCTCCTTCAAGAACACCGGATCGGTCGCCCCGATTTCCGCCGGCGTCCGCCCCGAATAAACCCGCAGCAGCAACGCCGCCAACCCCGAGACAATCGCCGCGTCCGACGCCGCGGCGAAATACAACCGCCCGTCCCGCGCCACCGCCTCCATCCAGACCCGGCTCTGGCACCCCGGCACCCGATGCGCGTCATCCGCCCAAACATCCGGAAACGGCGGCAGCTTGCGCCCGAGTTCGATGATGTACTGGTAGCGCTCCATCCAGTCGTCGAACACCTCCAGCTCCTCGCCAATCGCCGCGATCGCCTCCGCCGCGCTGGCGTCCTCCGGCTGGAGAAACGGGTCCGCCGTCATGCCCCCGCCAACGTCATCGCATCGATCCGCACCGTCGGCGCATCCGTGCCCCGGCGAAACCGCAGGTCATTGGCCGGCGTCAACGTCGCGAACATCTCCTGCAACGTCCCCGCGATCGTCACCTCCGCCACCGCCTCGGCCAGCTTGCCATCACGGATCATGAACCCGGCGGCACCCCGGCTATAATCCCCGGTCAACCCGTTGATCCCCATCCCGATCAACTCCGTCACGTAAAGCCCCTCCTTGATATCCGCCATCAACTCCGCCGGGCTCAACGCCCCCGCCGCGAGATACAAATTCGACGTCGTCGGAGAAGGCGGCCCCGAAGTCCCCCGCCCCGCATGCGCATTGGTCACCAGCCCCAACTGCCGCGCCGAACGACTATCCAGCACCCAGCTTTGCAACACCCCATCCTCGATCAGCACCAGCGGCGCCGTCGGCACCCCCTCGGCATCGAACGGCCGCGAGCGCAGCCCCCGCACCCGGCGCGGATCATCGGCGATGGTAATCCCGGCCCGAAAAATCCGCTGCCCCATCTTCTCGCGCAAAAAACTCGTCCCCCGCGCGATCGAGGCCCCATTCACCGCCCCCGCCAGGTGCCCCACCAGCCCCGCCGACACCCGCGGATCATAAATCACCGGCAACGTCGCCGTTTTCGCCCGAATGGGATTGAGCCGCGCAATCGCCCGCTGCCCCGCCGAACGCCCGATCGCCTCGGCATCCTCCAGATCGGCCAGGTGCACCGCGGTGGTGTAGTCGTAGTCCCGCTGCATCCCGGTCCCCGCCCCCGCCAGCGCCGTCGCCGACAGCGAATGGCTCGTCCGCGCATACCGCCCGGCAAACCCCGCCGACGTCACCAGCGTGATCTCGGTCCGCCCATACCCCGCCTCGGCCCCCTCGGAGTTGGTGATCCCCGGCACCGCCATCGCGGCCTCCTCGGCCACCGCCGTGCGCGCAATCAAACTCTCCGCATCGGGCTCCGACGGGTCCTCAAGGTCGAGATCCACCGCCTCATACCGCGCCTCGGCCGCCAGCCCCGAATACGGGTCCTCCGGCACCACCCGCGCCATCGCCACCGCCCGCTCCGCCAGCGCCGCGAACCCGGCCGGATCAGCCGCCGAGGACGCCACAATCGCCGCCCGCTTGCCCACAAACACCCGCAACCCGAGATCGCGCCCCTCGGCCCGCTCCAGATGCTCGATCTTCCCCAGCCGCCGCTGCACACTCAACGAGGTGCCGGAAACCAGGATCGCATCCGCCGCATCCGCCCCGGCGGCCCGCGCCCGGGCAATGAGGTCGTTCAACAGGTCGCGCGTGTCCATCGTGCTGTCCCTCAGGCCGCCAGTAATTCAGCGATCGTCCCCAATGACGGCACCTTGTCCGCCGGCCCCATCGCCGCCAGCGTCGGCGCCGCGCGGAAGATATGCGCCGCGGCCCGCTCGATATCCTCGATCGTCACCGCCTCGATCTTCGCCACTGTCTCCGCCGTCGGCACCACGCGGCCGAACACCTGCACCTGCCGCGCCAACTGCTCGCACCGGCTGCCGGTGCTTTCGAGCGACATCAGCAGGCTCGCCTTCACCTGCGCCCGCGCCCGCTGCAATTCCGGCGCGCCGATCTCGTACTGCACCTTGCGCAGCTCCTCCAGCACCACCGGCATCAACTCCGCCGCCTCGCTCTCCCCGGTCCCGGCATAGATGCCGAACAACCCGCCATCCATGTACGGCGCGTTGAACGAGTAGATCGAATACACCAGCCCGCGCTTCTCCCGCACCTCCTGGAACAACCGGGATGACATCCCGCCCCCCAGCAGCGTCGAAAGCAGCATGGTCGGATAATACTCCGCATCCCCATACGCCACCGACGGAAACCCCAGCACGATATGCACCTGGTCCAGATCGCGATCCTCGCGAAACTCGCCCCCGCCATAAATCCCCGGCACCGCGGCCGAAGCCGGCAGCCGCGGCAGATCGGCGAAATTCGCCTGCACCAGCTCCAGGAACCGCTCGTGCTCGATATTCCCCGCCGCCGCCACCACCGAATTGGCCGCCGCATAATGCCGCTTCATATACCCGGTCAGCACATCGCGCTTCATCGTGCGAATGCCTTCCTCGGTCCCCAGCACCGGCCGCCACATCGGCTGGGTCGGATACGCGGTCTCCTGGAAATGGTCGAAAATGATGTCGTCCGGCGTGTCGTTGGCCTGCCCGATCTCCTGCAGGATCACCCCGCGCTCGCGCTCCAGCTCATCCGGATCGAAGCTCGAATGGGTCAGGATATCCCCGATGATATCCGCCCCCAGCGCCACATCCTCCTTCAACAGCTTCACATAAAACGCCGTCTGCTCGCGCGCGGTGTAGGCATTGATATGCCCCCCCACCGCCTCGATCTCCTCGGCAATCTGCGTCGCCGTCCGCCGCTCCGTCCCCTTGAACGCCATGTGCTCAAGGAAATGCGAAACCCCGTTCTCCTCCGCCGTCTCGTTGCGGGTCCCCGAGGCGACGTACGCCCCGAGCGACACGGTCTCAACCCGGTCCATCCGCTCGGTCACAACGGTAAGCCCGGAAGGCAGGCGGGTCAGGCGGATGGCGCCGTTGGCGGGTTCGGACATGCGGCATTCCTATCGGCAAAGAGAATACAGTGCGTAGCGCCGGCCAGCCCCGGGGGCAACGTGCTGGCGGCGGGTCCGGCATGCACGGCACCATCCGGCACCGTGCACACGCTCATGGATATGGGGTGCGCGCACCGCGCAAGGCACCCCCGGCCCCGCGATTTTCGCAACGTTCAGAAATACGCCCCGAACGCCTCGCGCGGCGCATCCTCCGTGGTGACAAGCTGCGCGGTATACTTCGCCGCCTCGAGCGGCGTGATGAAGTGCTCCCGGTTGATCTGCCGCAGCACGCCGGTGTGCTCATACCGCCGCCCGGTCACCCCGAAGAACAGCTGCATCACCCCGCCCATATACACCGCCTTGCGCCGCAACACCTTCTCGATATGCACCCCGATCCCCATCGCATACGTCCCGCAGGACAGCAGCGCCACGTCGAAATCCTTCTCCGACACCGCCTTGATCAGCGCATCCTGCGTCTGGAACCAGTCGTCATGCGGATAGAACTCCCGCGCCAGCCCCGAATAGGTGATCGGCACCGTCACGAAGTCGATCTCGAACTCCGGATACTCATAGTCCTTGAAGAACTTCTGCCGGTTGGCAAAATTCGCCACGATGCTGTCCGTCATCGGCGAAACCACCAGCACCTTCTTCCCCGCCAGCGTCGGCTGGAACGCCCGCAACATGGTGAAAGGCCCCTTCACCAGGCTCTCGATGAACCGATACGGGTAGCACCGCAAATCCGGCCGCCGCGCCAGCAAGTCCTCCATCAGGGAGATATAGTGCTCCTTGTTGGGAAACTCCTCCTGGAAGCGATGCTTGACCGTCTGCTCCGGAAAATAGATCGACATATACTGCCGGTTCGACAGCGTCAGTATCCGGGAACTCCGATAATTCTCCTCCAGCTCCCGCACAAACCGCGCATAGGACGCGCGCGGATCGCCGAAATCATAGAACCCGTTCATCTCCGAAACCATCGGCACGAACATGTCCAGATGGCGCTCCAACTGCCGCTCCATCTGCCGCGGCGGCAACCCATGCACCCGCCGCCAGTTCACCAACGCCTTGGTATCGCTCCCGCCGATCCGCGAGATGAAAACCGGCGCATCCTCCCCCAACGCGGCAACCATGTCGGCGTAGCAGGTCTCGGGGGTGGAAATGAAACTCGACATGGAACACTCCTCTGCTGCCTGCCATATCGACGGCGTCGGCCCAGTCTATCACCGATGCCCCGGCGCACATCCCTCTGCGCGGTTGAAATGACTCAACCGTGATTGCGCCGCGCCAACCCCCGCACATGCCCCTGGATCGTCGCCACATCCGCCGGCACCACGGTGAACCGCTCCGCCCGATCATACAAATCCGCCAGGTGCTTCGGCAACGCCGGCCGCACCCCGGTCGCCTGCTCCATCGCATCGGGGAACTTCGCCGGATGCGCCGTCGCCATCGCCACCATCGGCACCCCCGCCACCCCATGCGCCCGCGCCGCCGCAATCCCGATCGCCGAATGCGGATCGGCCAGATACCCCGCCGCATCATGCAACCGCCGGATTTCCGCCAATGTCCCCGGATCATCCAGCGTGAACGCCCGGAACAGCGCCGTCGCCCGCCCCCACGCCGCATCCGAAACCGGCATCCGCCCCTCGGCCCTGAACCGCGTCATCACCGCCGCCGTGGCGGCCCCGTCATGCTCCAGCAACTCGAACAGCAACCGCTCGAAATTCGAACTCACCTGGATATCCATGCTCGGTGACAGCGAAGGCTCCACCGGCTGCATCGACATGTCGTTGTCCGTCAGGAACCGCGACAAAATATTATTGCGATTAGACCCGATCACCAGCCGCGAAATCGGCAGCCCCATCCGCCGCGCCGCCCACGCCGCCAGCACATTGCCGAAATTCCCCGTCGGCACCGAAAACGCCACCTCCCGATCCGGCGCCCCCAGCGCCAGCGCGGACGCCACATAATACGGAATCTGCGCCGCCACCCGCGCCCAGTTGATCGAATTCACCGCCGAAAGCTGCATCTCGCGCCGGAACGGCGCGTCGGCAAACATCGCCTTCACCAGATCCTGGCAATCGTCGAACGTCCCCTCCACCGCCAGGTTGCTGACATTGGCATCCATCACCGTCGTCATCTGCCGCCGCTGCACCTCGCTGGTGCGGTTGTGCGGATGCAGGATCACGATATCCACCCGCTCCCGCCCCGCACACGCCTCGATCGCCGCCGACCCGGTATCGCCCGAAGTGGCCCCCACAATCGTCACCCGCGCGTCCTGCTCGGTCAGCACATGATCGAACAACCGCCCGAGCAGTTGCATCGCCATGTCCTTGAACGCCAGCGTCGGCCCGTGGAACAACTCCTGCGCCCACAAATTGGCGTCCAGTTGCACCAGCGGCGCCACCGCCGGATGCGCGAACCCGCCATAGGCCTCGCCGCACAGCCGCTGCAACGTGGCGAACGGAATGGTATCGCCCACAAACGGCCGCATCACCCGCGCCGCCAGCTCCGCATACGGCAGCCCACGCAACGCCCGCCAATCCGCCGCCACGAAATGCGGCCAGCTTTCCGGCACATACAACCCGCCATCGGGTGCCAGCCCGGCCAGCAACACGCCGGTGAAATCGGTCGCGGGCGCCTGCCCGCGGGTGGAAATATAGCGCATGGGTCTGGCCTCGGCTCGGACGTTGCCGCCTTCTCCGCCAAGACCCGCCCCGGATCAACCATCATCGCTGCGGGGCTGCCTCGTGGTGCATCTTCTCTTTCCTATCGCGCGGCGCCAGTATGCCCCCCGACACCCCCCCACCCGAGGACACGACCCAAATGAAAAAAGGCATCAAGCAACTTCTCGCCGAGGCAGAAGCCCAGATCGCCCGCGTTCCCGCCGCCGAAGCGGTGAAAATGGTCGGCCAGGAAGGCGTCGTCTTCGTCGACATCCGGGACCCCCGCGAAATCGAACGCGAAGGCACCATCCCCGGCGCCTTCCGCTGCACCCGCGGCATGCTCGAATTCTGGATCGACCCCGACAGCCCCTACCACAAGCCCATTTTCGCCGAGGACAAGAAGTTCGTCTTCTTCTGCGCCGCCGGCTGGCGCTCCGCCCTCTCGGCCAAAACCGCCCAGGACATGGGCCTCGAAAACGTCGCCGATATCGTGGGCGGCCTCACCGCCTTCCGCGAAGCCGGCGGCCCCGTCGAAGCCCTCGCCCCCAAAAAGCCTGCATGAGCCAAGATCCGGGCGCCCTCTTCGCACGCGCGGCGGCCCTCGCCACCGCCTACCGGCGCGAAATCGCCGACGCGAAACAGCGCCCGGATCACAACTACAGCGCCGCCGTCGTGGACTGGGACGCCACAACCCCCGAACACGGCCTCCCCGCCGAGGCCGTGCTCGAGGAACTCGTCACCCGCGCCACCCCCGGCCTGCACGCCAGCACCGGCCCGCGCTTCTTCGGCTGGGTGATCGGCGCCTCCCACCCCGCCGGCGTTGCGGCCGACTGGATGACCTCAACCTGGGGCCAGAACGTCGGCAACCACCAGGCCGCCCCCGCGGCCTCCGCCGCCGAACTCGTCGCCGGCCGCTGGCTCGTCGATATCCTCGGCCTGCCCGCCGAAAGCTCCGTCGGCTTCGTCACCGGCGCCACCATGGCCAACCTCGTCGGCCTCGCCGCCGGCCGCAGCGAAGTGCTCCGCCGCGTCGGCTGGGATGTCGAGGCCGACGGCCTCTTCGGCGCCCCGCCCATCCGCGTCGTCGTCGGCGAGGATGTCCACGTCTCCGCCCTCTCCGCCCTGCAATTCCTCGGCCTCGGCCACGCCCGCGTCACCCGCATCGCGACGGACGCCGAAGGCCGCATGATCCCCGAAGCCCTCCAGGCCGCCCTCGCGGGCACCACCGGCCCCCTCATCGTCATGCTGCAAGCCGGCCAGATCAACACCGGCGCATCCGACCCGTTCCCCGAAATCGTCCCCATCGCCCGCGCCCACGGCGCCTGGATTCACGTCGATGGCGCCTTCGGCCTCTGGGCGCAAGCCAGCCCCGCTTACGCCCATCTCGCTGCCGGCGTCGAACTCTGCGACTCCTGGGCCACCGACGGCCACAAATGGCTGCAAACCCCCTACGACTGCGGCTTCGCCATCGTGCGCGACCCCGAAGCCCACCGCCGCGCCATGGCCTTCGGCGCCAGCTACCTCCCCGCCGTCGCCGCCGGCGAACGTGACCCCACCCACTACGTCCCCGAACTCTCCCGCCGCGCCCGCGGCTTCACCACCTGGGCCATGCTGCGCCACTACGGCCGCAGCGGCCTCGCCGCCATGGTCGCCCACTGCTGCGCCATGGCCCGCCAGATCGCCACAACCGTCGCCACCGAACCCGGCATCAGCGTGGTCAACGAAGTCGTCCTCAACCAGGCCATCCTCTGCTTCGGCGGCAACCTCCCCCTCGAAGAAAGCAACCGCCTCACCCTGGCCACCATCGCCCGCCTGCAAGCCGACGGAACCGCCTTCGCCGGCGCCTCCCAATGGCGCGGCCAATGGCTGATGCGAGTCTCCGTCAGCGGCCACGGCACCACCGAAGCCGACGCCCGCCTCACCGCGGACGCCATCACCACCTCCTGGCGCGCCGTGCGGGGGCAGAACGCGGGGTAGCAAGCGCTTCTTTTTGAAAAAAGAAGCAAAAACTTTCTATCCGATGGCTTCTCCGCTCTCTTTGGAGAGATCGAGCCAATCCTAGTTCGTCACCACATTATAAGACCGCAGTTCCTCCGCCGTCAGAAACCGCATCCCATAACTCGTCTGATCCGAGAACTCGACCAGGAACCGCAGCGACAACCGCATCTCCACCAGGAACAGCGCGATATACGCCGATGTCTGCGCCGAATACTGCTGGATATCCCGCACCCGCTCATCCACGATCGACTTGTACACCCCACCCTGCTGGAAAAAATCCCGCTCGGTGAACTTGTTCGTCGGTGACTTCGCGTTCTCCCGGTCCACCCACGCCGAAACCTCGTACCGCTTCACCGCATGCTTCGGGTAGCGATCATTGAACTCATCCACCGAACCCGGAATCGTCGCCAGATCGTTGAGCAGCGCATCCGCCTGGTTGGTCGAGAACATATGCACCCCGAACCGCCCGCCGGCCTCCACCGTCCGCACGGTACCGCCGAGGAACATGAAGTTGCACGCGCTCGCGCACCACGATCCGGTCGTCACCTTGGTCGCCAACCCGGCCGAGCGCACCATCCGCCCGATCTTCATCCCCTCCAGCAGCGAACCGCCAGGCGAAAAGAACTGCACCTCCAGCACCGGCTTGGCCGCCGCGATCGCCGCCCCGAACCGCACCGCATCGCCATCGTTCACCCCGCCCCACACGATCAGGATGGTGCCCTTGGGCGTCTTGATCGGCACGAAATGCAGGTTGTCCTCCGAGAACGCCACCTGCCGGTTGAACGGCACCGGCAAGGTCTCGAATATCGCGTCGATCCGCTGCACCTGGAATGCCCGCGCCGCGGCCGGCTGCGCGCTCTGCGCCGCCGTCGCCGGGCGCGATCCGTTCTGCAACGTCGCCGGATCATCCGCCGGAACCGCCGCCGCCGGCGTCCCGTTCTGCTGTGCCGAGGCCGCGCCGGCAGCGAGGAACCCCGCCGTCAACGCCGCCCAGAACAGCCGGCGCATCATGTCCGCGCCACCCATTGGCCATCGCCGCCACGGCAATAGCGGTTGTTCTGCACCACTTCCTCGCCCTTGATGTAGGCGGTCTCGCGCACCATCCGGCACTCCCCGCCATTGGACTCGCGCTGCACCGAAGTCACCGTCGAGGAGCCGCGCACATCGGTGTTGCGCGCCGAGTTCCACGCCACCGGCCGCGGCGGCGGCGCCGTCGTCGCGCTGTTGCTCGGATACGTCACCGGCGCCGCCAAAGCCTGCTGCGTCGCATTCTCCGCCCGCGCCCGATCCTGCTCATCCAGCCGCTTGCCGATGCTGCTGCCCACCAGGAAGCCCGCGCCACCGCCCACGATCATCCCGATCGCCGTGCCCGCGCTGCCGCCAATGGCGTGCCCGATCAACCCGCCGGCCGTCGCGCCGCCGAGGCCGCCGAGCAGCCCACCAGTCTGCTGCTGGTTTTCGCAACCGCCGAGAAGTGGAACCATCACCAGGGCGGCCAAGGTTGCGCTGCGGGAAATGCCCATGACTGATACCTTCTGCAATCTTATTAAGATGATAGCGCCGCCACGCCCGCCCGTTCAAGCAAACCGAACATCACATTATCGCTGCCGCCATCAGCGCACGCGTAAACCGCCCCTCCCGCCGAGGCAGGAGGGGCGGCAACGCTCCAGCGGCCGAAGCCCCGGCTCAGCCGGCCTTCACCTCGATCTTGCGAACCTCCTTCGCGGCGGCCTTGCTGCGCGGCACCATCACCTTCAGCACGCCCTTCTCGAAGTGCGCCTCAACCTTGTCCGCATCCGCCTCGAACGGCAGCGCAAGCCGCCGCATGAACGTCCCGTAGGACCGCTCGACGAGGTGATAGTGCTTCTTCTCGTCCTTCTCCTCCTTCGAGGCCTCGTGCTTGGCCCGCAACGTCAACTCCCCGTCGGACACCTGCACCTCGATGTCCTTCTGATCCACGCCCGGAAGTTCCGCCGTCACCTCCAGCCCCGCATCCGTCTCCGCCACATTCACCTTCGGCATCAGGAACCCGTTCGAAAGCTCCGGCATCGGCGCCAGCCAATCCCGCGAGAAGCTATCGAAAATCCGGTCCATCTCCCGCCGCAAACTCACCAGCGGATCGCTCGGTGCCGACACGTCCGAAGACCGCCAAAACGGCGCAAGTGCTTTGAGTTTCATGAGTTTCACTCCTAATTCCGCCGGGGCGTGGGCCTAATCGGTTCGATCCTTGAACCAGAAACAAATCCCCGCGCGACGGCAACCTGTCTAGAACATCGCCCCCATCGCCGCACTGATGCAGATCAACCCCTGCCGCCCCTTCACACCACCCCCCGCTCGGGTCCAACATGAAGCCGCCCTAGAGGAGTTCCCACACCATGCGCCGCCGCACCTTCCTCGCCTCCACCGCCGCCGCCACCCTCGCGGCCCCCCGCATCGGCAACGCCCAGGCCGCCAAGCCCCTGCGCTTCGTCCCCGATGCCGACCTCGCCATCGTCGACCCCATCGTCACCACCAGCTACCAAACCCGTGACCACGGCTACATGGTGTTCGATACCCTCTACGGCCAGGACAACGAATACCGCATCCGCCCGCAAATGGTCGAAGGCCACACCGTCGAAAACGACGGCAAAACCTGGAAACTCACCCTCCGCCAGGGCCTCAAATTCCACGACGGCGAACGCGTCCTCGCCCGCGACGCCGCCGCCTCCATCACCCGCTGGGGCAAGCGCGACAGCTTCGGCCAGGCCCTCATGGCCCGCGTCGAGGAAATCTCCGGCACCGATGACCGCACCATCACCATCCGCCTGAAAACCCCCTTCCCCCTATTGCCTGACGCCCTCGGCCACTTCTCCCCCTCCATGTGCGCCATCATGCCGGCCCGCCTCGCCGAGACCGACCCCAACAAGCCCATCAATGAAATGGTCGGCAGCGGCCCCTTCAAGTTCAAGGCCGACGAACGCGTCCCCGGCTCCCGCGTCGTCTACGTGAAAAACCAGGATTACGTCCCCCGCAACGAACCCGCCGAACGCACCGCCGGCGGCAAGGTCGTCCATATCGACCGCGTCGAATGGGCCATCATGCCCGACACCGCCACCGTCGCGAACGCCCTCGTCGCCGGCGAGATCGACTGGTGGGGAACCCCCGTCACCGATCTCCTGCCCATCCTCAAGCGCTCCCGCAACGTCGCCTTCACCACCCTGGTCCCCACCGGCACCATCGCCACCATGCGCTTCAACCAGCTCCAAGCGCCCTTCAACAACCCCGCCATCCGCCGCGCCATCGTCCACGCCGTCACCCAGTCCGACTACATGATCGCCGTCCAGGGCGAAGACCGCTCCACCTGGCAGGACGGCGTCGGCTACTTCTGCCCCGACACCCCCATGGCCAGCACCGCCGGCATGGAAAACCTCACCAGCCCGCGTGACTACGCCGCCGTCAAACGCGAACTCGATGCCGCCGGCTACAAGGGCGAACGCATCGTCCTCTTCAACCCCACCGACATCCCCAGCGTCAAAGCCCTCGCCGAAATCACCAACGACCTGCTGAAAAACAAACTCGGCATGAACGTCGATTTCCAGGCCATGGACTGGGCCACCGTCGTCCAACGCCGCATCAAGCAGGACCCGGTGGACCAGGGCGGCTGGTCCATCTTCCAAACCTCCTGGGGCGGCGTTGACCAGTTCAACCCCGCCGTCCACGCCTTCCTCCGCGGCAACGGCAAGGACGGCATCATGGGCTGGCCCAACAGCCCCCGCATCGAAGAACTCCGCAACGAATGGTTCGCCGCGCCCGACCTTGCGGCCCAGAAGAAGGTCTGCGAACAAATGCAGCTCCAGGCCTTCCAGGACGTCCCCTACATCCCCCTCGGCCAGGTTCGCGGCGCCTCCGCCCACCGCGCCGAACTCAAGGGCGTCCTGACCGGCCTGCCCCTGTTCTGGAACATCACCCGCGGCTAACGCCCGAAAATCCCCTCTCCCGCCCTTGCGGGAGAGGGAGGGGCCCGCCGCGCAGCGGTGGGAGGGTGAGGGTGGTCCAACCCCGCCTACCCCGCGATCCACTTGTCCCAAAGCGTCGCCAGCACCGCATAATCCTCCCGCCCCAGCCCCTGCGCACACGCCAGCTCATACGCCGTATGCGCCCCCTGGATCGCGAACAACGGAATCCCGTCCCGCTGCGCCACCTCCAGCGCCAGCACCGAATCCTTCCGCGCCGCATCCAACGGCATCCCCGGCGCGAAATTGCGCTGCGCCACCCGCTCCCCGATCCGATGCGTCAGCGGCCGCACCAGCCCCGCATCCGCCCCCGACATCATCGCCACGAAATCCGCCGTCGCGATCCCGTTCGCCCGCGCCATCGCCAGCGCCTCCGCCAGCACCACATAAACCCCGTGCGCCACCGCGTTGTTGATCACCTTCGCCGCCGCCCCGGCCCCCACGCCCCCCATCACACTCTGCTTGGACGACATCGCATCGAGCCACGGCCGCGCCGCCGCGATCCCCTCCGCCTCCCCCCCGATCAACAGCACGCTCCCGCCCCGCGCCATGATCTCCACGCCCGACTGAATGGCCGCGTCGACAAATTCGATCCCCGCCTTGCCACACATCGCATGCATCGCCTCCACATCCGCCGGCGTCACCGTGCTGGTCTCGATCACCACCGTCCCCCGCGGCAACATCCCCACCAACGCCGCCACCACCGCCCGAGACGCCGCCGGCGTCGGCAAACTCAACACCACCGCCCCCGCACCCCCCACCGCGCTCTCCAAACTCCGCGCCACCTCAATCCCCCGGCCCTCCGCCACCGCCAACCGCTCCGCCAACAAATCAAACCCCACCACCGGCCCACCCCCCGCAAGCCGCCCGGCCACCTCAATCCCCATATTCCCCAACCCAATCACCGCACAGGCAGCATTGCGAGCCATCGTAATCTCCCTTGTTCTACCCCCGCTCTACCCCACCCACGCCCCAACCAAAACACCCGTAGGTCGTGTGTGGACGGCCCCCCCGATGCAAGGTGTCAGACGGAAGAAATCTGACCTGGTGCGAGAGCGGTCGTGTGTCCGGCCTGTTGGTGCGGCACACAGCCGCTGGCCCAGATGGGTTCCGCGATCCACTCC
>CAIMWH010000069.1 GCA_903845065.1 uncultured Rhodospirillales bacterium
GGGATCATCATTCCGTCTCAGGAGTTGCAGACCAGGTTGCTGGAAACCATCGCCTCGCCCACCTACAAGGCGCTGCACAACCCGCACTACTCGCTGATCGCCAATCCCTATTCACGGCAGCGCCAGAACTGCACCGCCTTCGTGCTCGATGTGGTGAATGCGGCGATCTACCGCACGGGGGATATCGAGAAGATCAAGGCGGCCGAAAAGGCGTATTTCGCGGCCCAGCCGGTGGATGTTAATCCGATCAAACTGCTGCTCGGCTCGATGTTCATGTCGGGCGTCTCGATGTCCGACCAGACCGGCGATCCGGTGACCGCGACATTCGAGCGGATCGGGGATTATCTGAAGAAATACGACGCCGGCGCACAGGTGCTGTCGCTGACGCCGTAACCCCCCCGGGTTGCATTGGCGGGGCGGGGCCGGGAGACTGCGGGGCTGTAGCGACCAAGGAGTCCCGCGATGACGATCGAAGCGACCCGGCTGGCGGGTGAATGGCTGGACGGGTTTGCCGCCGATCTCGGGCGCGGCGATGTGGCGGCGGCGGTGGGCCGGTTGGCACCGGATAGCTATTGGCGCGATCTGGTGGCGTTCACCTGGAATATTGCGACGTTCGAGGGGCCGGAGGCGATCGGCGCCATGCTGGCGGCGACGCTGGGGGATGTGCGGCCGGGCGGGTTCAGGATCGAAGGCAGCGCGAGCGACGAGAACGGCGTGGTTTCGGCGTGGTTCGGTTTCGAGACGGCGGTGGCGCGCGGGCGCGGCCATCTGCGGCTGCGCGATGGCAAGGGGTGGACGCTGTTTACCGCCATGCGCGAGTTGAAGGGGCACGAGGAGCACCAGGGCGCCACCCGGGAGGAAGGCGTGGTGCATGGCGCCCTCGCCGGCGGGCGGCAGACCTGGCTGGAGCGCCGGGCGGCGGAGACGGCGGCGGTCGGGCAGTCCGAGCAGCCGTTCTGCCTCGTCATCGGCGGCGGGCAGGGTGGTATCGCGCTGGGTGCGCGGTTGCGCCGCCTGGGGGTGCCGCATCTCATTATCGATCGGCATGAGCGGGCCGGGGATGCCTGGCGCAAGCGGTACAAGTCGCTCTGCCTGCATGATCCGGTGTGGTACGACCACATGCCCTACCTCCCCTTTCCTGCCCACTGGCCGGTCTATACGCCGAAGGACCAGATGGGCGACTGGCTGGAGATGTATGTCCGCATCATGGAACTGAACTACTGGACCTCCACCAGTTGCGAGGGGGCCGAGTATGACGCGGCCTCCGGCACCTGGACCGTGCGGGTGCTGCGCGATGGGCTGCCGGTGGTGCTGCGGCCGAAGCACATCGTGCTGGCGACCGGGATGTCGGGGATGCCGGAAATCCCCAAGGTGAAGGGTGCGGACGGGTTTGCGGGCAAGCAGCACCATTCGAGCGCCCATCCGGGTGGCGAGGGGTGGGAGGGCAAGACCTGCATCGTGGTGGGCTCGAACAACTCGGCGCACGATATCGCGGTGGATTTGTGGGAACACGGTGCCACGGTGACGATGATCCAGCGCTCCTCCACCCTGGTGGCGCGGGCCAGCACGTTGCGGCGCAACGGCGATGCGGGGCTGTATTCGGAAAGCGCGGTGCAGCGCGGGATTGATGCCGATACGGCTGACCTGATGGTGGCGGCGATGCCGTATCGGCTGCTGCCCGATGTGCAGCGGCCGGTGGCGGAACAGTTGCGGCGCGATGATGCCGAGTTCTATGCGCGGCTAACGGCGGCCGGGTTCCTGCTCGATTTCGGCGAGGATGGCTCGGGCCTGTCGCAGAAATATTTGCGGCGGGGCTCGGGTTACTACATCGATGTCGGCGGGTCCGAACTGGTGGCGCGCGGCGATGTCGGGTTGCGCAGCGGAGTGGAGTTGGTGGAAATCCGGCCGCATTCGGTGGTGCTGTCGAATGGCGAGGAGTTGCCGGCAGATCTGATCGTGTATGCCACCGGCTATGGCTCGATGACCTGGTGGGCGGAGAAGCTGATTTCGCCCGATGTGGCCGATCGGGTTGGCAAGGTGTGGGGCGTGGGCTCGGATACCAACAAGGACCCCGGGCCATGGGAGGGCGAGTTGCGCAACATGTGGAAGCCGACGCAGCACGAGGGGTTGTGGTTCCATGGCGGCAACCTCGCGCAGTCCCGGCATTATTCGCGGTATTTGGCGTTGCAGTTGAAGGCGCGGTTCGAAGGCATCCCCACGCCGGTGCATGCGCTGGCGCCGGTGTATCACAAGCGCTGAGGCGGCGATGCTGACGGTGGCGGTGGTGGGGCTGGGTGGCGCGCTGGGCAGCATGGCGCGCTACTGCACCGGGTTGCTGGCGGTGCGACTGTGGGGCGAGGCGTTTCCGTGGGGCACGCTGGTGATCAATGTGCTCGGCAGTTTCGTTATCGGCGGGTTCGCGACCTTGACGCTGCCGGGCGGGCCGATGCCGGCCTCGGTGCCGATGCGAGCGTTCGTGATGGCGGGGCTGTGCGGCGGGTACACGACGTTCTCGGCGTTCAGTTTGCAGACGTGGGATTTGGTGCGCACCGGCAACTGGCTGGCGGCGGTGGGAAATGTGGTGGCCTCGGTGGTGCTGTGCCTGCTCGCCGTGGTGGGCGGGCATCTTCTGGCGATGCGGGTGGGGCTCCGGTAGTCAGGGCGGATCGATCAGGAGGTCCAGCAGGGCCTTGAAATCGCTGCCGGGTTGGGTGAGGGCGAGGGCGGCGCGCTCGATGGCGGCGGTGCGTTCGGCGCCGAGTACGGGCGTGGTGAAGGCGCGGTATTTGGCGATGATATCGGCGGGCGCCGGGGGCGGGATCGGGCCGCCCGAGGCGCTGCGCAAAGCCGTGGCCACGCGGCGGCCGTCGGCGAGGGTGAGGGCGACGCGGCCGAGGCGTTGGGCGGGATAGGCGGCTTCGGCGGCCGGATCGATGCGCACTTTGGTGGCGTGGGTCAGGCGGATGATGTCGGGGTCAATGAAGCTGGCCTCGGTGACTTCCTCGACGCCGACATGGCCGCGCGCGAGGGCGGCGGCGACCGGCCAGGCGAGGGAATACTGGGCAGCAGGGGAGTTGGCGGGGACGCCCTGGAAGAGGGCGGCGGAGAAGGCGAAGGTGTCGATCTCGACGGCCACAATGTCGGCGGCGGTGAGAGTGTGTTCAGCGCGGAGTGAGAGGGCGGTGTCGATCGGGGCGTGGGCCCAGCGGCAGACCGGGTAGTTCTTGATGTATTGCTCGGTGGTGAGCCAGGCGGCGCCGAGGTCGGCCCAGGCGAAGGCGGCGTCATCGAATTCGATGAGGGCGGCGGGGGCGCCGGTGAAACCGGATTCGGCCAGCAGGGCGGAGGCGAGGCCGGTGGGGGCGCCCCAGGCGGTGCCGTCATGCAGCATGGTGGGGTTGGCGATCTCGCGCATCATCTGGCTGCGCGGGGCGTGGTACTCGGCGATGCCGAGAGCCTCGCGCAGCACGGCGGGCGGGAGGGCGCGCAGGCGGGCGGCGATGGCGACGCAGCCGAGCGCGTTCCAGGCGCCGGAGGTGTGGTAGTCGGCCGTGGTGGCGTGCAGGGCGACGGAGGCGCGGTAGGCGATTTCGTAGCCGACGACGAGGGATGCGAGGGCATCCCGGCCGGAGAGGTTCGCGGTGGAGTCGGCCAGCGCCGCGAGGGCGGGGAACAGGGCGGCGCCGGCATGGCCTTTCGAGGGCTGCCAGCCGTCATGGGCATCGAGGTTGTCCAGCGCCGTGGCGAGGGCGAAGGCGGCGCCGGGGAGCGAGGCGGCGCGGCCATCGAACAGCAGGCGTGTGGCGGGGGCGCCGGGGCCGGCCGCCCAGTGCATCGCGGCGTGATTTCGCGCGATGGTACTGGCGTGGAGCTTGGTGGCGGCGGCGGCGACGCCGATGAGATCGAGGACCAGGTGGGCGGCGAAGCTGAGCACCGGGGCGGGGATCTGGTCTGCGGTGGTATCGGCGATGAAGGCGGCGACGGTCGCGAAGCGGGGAGATGGTTCGGGCCAGGATTGCATGGTGGTCATCGCGGATTCCTTTGCGCGGCGCCGGAATAGTCCGCTCGCGTCGGGCGGGGCGTCAATCCGCCGGGCTGTGATAGGGTGGTGCTGCGAACACGGAGGGTTGGGGATGCAGGATCGGCACGGCAATGCGCTGAGCGCGGCGAGCGCGGCGGCGGTGGGGCATTTCGATGCCGCGGTGGAGAGTTTCGCGATCTACCGTGGGGACCCGATGGCCGCCGTGGAGGCGGCGCTGGCCGAGGCGCAGGGGTTTGTGAATGCGCATCTCGCCAAGGCGTTGCTTTACGGGCTGGCGACGGAGCCGGCCGCGCGGGATATCGGGGCGGCGGCGCTGGCGTGCGTCACCGGGCTGGCGATGAATGCGCGGGAGGCCTCGCTGGCGGCGGCGACGGCGGCGTTGCTGGAGGGCGAGTGGACGGCGGCGGCGCTGCGGCTCGATCGGCACAGCATGGCCTGGCCGCACGATTTCCTGGCGTTGCAGGCCGGGCATCTGATTGATTTCTTTCGTGCCAACGCGCGCAACCTGCGCGACCGGATCGCGCGGGCGTTGCCGGCGTGGTCGGCCGACATGGCGCTGTATCCGATGCTGCTGGGGATGCATGCGTTCGGGCTGGAGGAATGCGGCGACTACGCGCGGGCGGAGGCTGCCGGACGCGAGGCGCTGGCGCGCGATCGGCGGGATAGTTGGGCGCACCACGCGGTGGCCCATGTGATGGAGATGCAGGGGCGCGCCGAGGACGGCATCGGCTGGATGATCGCGCGCGAGGCGGAGTGGGCCGGGGCGGACAATTTCTTCCGCGTGCACAACTGGTGGCATCGCGCGCTGTATCATCTGGCGCTGGAGCAGAACGACGCGGCGCTGGCGCTGTATGACGCCGAGATCGGCCGGGCACCGGGCGCGGTCGCGGTCAACCTGGTGGATTGCGCGGCGCTGCTGTGGCGGTTGCAGGCCAACGGGATTGCGGTGGGCGATCGGTGGCTGGCCATCTCGGAGGGATGGGAAGCGGTGGCGGATGGCGTGCTGTATCCGTTCAATGACTGGCATGCCGCGATGGCGGACCTCGGCGCCGGGCGCGATGCGGTGCTCGCGGCGCGGGTAGCGCGGATGCGGCAGACGGCGGCGGGCAACGGCGAGACCGCGCGGTGGGTGCGCGAGCACGGGTTGCCGCTGATTGATGGGTTCACGGCGTTTCATCGCGGGAACCATGGCGCCGCGGTGGAGGGGCTGCACGCGGCGCGGCACATCGTGAACGGCTTCGGCGGCAGCCACGCCCAGCGCGACGTGATCGACTGGACATTGTGCGCCGCGGCGGAGCGTGCCGGAATGGGCGATGTGGTGGAAGCCCTTGGGCGGGAACGGCTGGCGTTGAAGCCGTTCGACCCGCTCACCCGCAAAATGCTGCACCGCACATGAACGCGGGATGACAAATGGCCGTGGGTTGATCGAGGTCAAAGCCGAACGGGCAAGTGGGGCGCACGCCACCGTCAGCCCCGGCGTGTGCCGGGGTGACGCCCCTGGAGCAAGTCACCATGCCCAAAATGAAAGCCGCCATTTTCGTTGAGCCCGGACGTATCGTGCTCGCGGACAAGCCGATCCCCGACGTTGGGCCGCTCGATGCCCTGATCCGGGTGACAACGACCACCATTTGCGGCACCGACGTCCATATCCTGAAGGGCGAGTATCCGGTCGCCAAGGGGCTGACCATCGGGCATGAGCCGGTGGGGATCATCGAGAAGCTGGGCTCCGCGGTCTCGGGTTTCGTGGAGGGGCAGCGGGTGATCGCCGGCGCCATCACGCCGAGCGGGCATAGCTTCGCCTGCCTGTGTGGCTGTCATTCGCAGGATGGCGCGGGCAGCAAGCATGGCTTCCGGGCGATGGGCGGCTGGCGCTTCGGCAACACCATCGACGGCACCCAGGCCGAGTATGTGCTGGTGCCGGATGCGATGACCAATCTCGGCGCGGTGCCGGATGGGTTGACCGACGAGCAGGTGCTGATGTGCCCCGACATCATGTCGACCGGGTTCTCGGGCGCGGAAAGTGCCGGGATTCGGATCGGCGATACGGTGGCGGTGTTCGCGCTCGGGCCGATCGGGCTGTGCGCGGTGGCCGGCGCCAAGTTGTCGGGCGCGACGACCATCATTGGTGTGGATACCGTGCCGGAGCGCCTGGCGATGGCCAAGCGGATGGGTGCCGATCTGGTGGTGGATTTCAAGACGCAGAACCCGGTCGAGGCGATCATGGCGTTGACCGATGGCCGCGGCGTGGATGCGGCGATCGAGGCGCTTGGCACGCAGGCGACGTTCGAGTCGGCGCTGCGCGTGCTGCGGCCCGGCGGCACGCTGTCGAGCCTTGGGGTTTATTCGACCGACCTGCGTATCCCGCTCGATGCGTTCTCGGCCGGGCTTGGTGACAACAAGATCGTCACCACGCTGTGCCCGGGCGGCAAGGAGCGGATGCGGCGGTTGATGTCGGTGGTGGAGTCCGGCCGCGTGGATCTGCGCGGGCTGGTGACGCATCGCTTCAAGCTCGATGACATCGAGGCGGCGTATGAGTTGTTCAGCCACCAGCGTGATGGCGTGCTGAAGATCGCCATCACGCCGTAATCTGCGATTTCCGGCGATGGAGGCGTGGCGGCTGCGAGGCCGCCACGCCCTTTCGTATGTCCGGCCTATGGCGCCAGCTTGACGCCTTGCAGGCGCATCAGGCCGTCCGGCATGGTCTGGAAACCGGTGAGCTTGGCGAGATGGCCGGCGATGTAGCGCGGGGTCCAGAGGTAGATGATCGGCAGGTCCTGGCCTTCCTGCTCCCACGTCTGGGTGTAGAGGGCGCGCCGGGCGGCGAGGTCGGTGGTTTCGCGGGCCTGGTCGAGCAGGCTGTCCACCTTGGCGTTGCTGTAGCCGGCGGTGTTGAGCGAAGCGCCGGTGTGCAGGAACGAGTAGATGTTGCTGTCCGCATCGAGCAGGCCGGACCAGCCGATGAAGAAGGCCTCGTAGTCGCCCTTCTGCGAGGCGGCCAGCGAGGTGCCGAAATCGAGCACCACGGGCTGGATGATGATGCCGGCCTCGGCGGCCATCGACTGGATGACTTCGCCCACCTGCACGCCCTGCGGCGAGTTGGGGATCATCAGCTTGATGGTGAGCGGGGTCTTGACGCCCGCTTCGGCCAGCAGGGCTTTGGCGCGGGCGATGTCGCGCTTCGGCGGCTTGATCGAGGTGACGTGCAGCGGGTGGCCGGGCGCGATGGCCTGGGCGTTGGCGGTGTATTGGCCGGCGAACACCACGCTGATCACCGCCTCCCGGTCGATGGAAAGCGAGAGCGCCTGGCGAACGCGGGGGTCACGGCCGAGCGGGGTTTCGGCGCGGGGATTGGCGCCGATGTTGATGGTGAGGCCGGTGTAGCCGAGGCCCGAGGCGGTCGAGAGGCGCAGCTTGGGATCGGCCTTCACGGCGTCCACATCGGTCGGCACGATGTCGGCGAGTTCGACGGCGCCGGCGCGCAGGTTGGCGAGGCGCACGGAACTGTCGGTCATCGGGCGGTAGATCACCCGGTCAAAATGGACGTTCGCGGCATCCCAGTACTGCGGGAAGCGTTCGAGGGTGATGTGGTCCTGCGGCACCCGCTCGGTGAACTTGAAGGGGCCGGCGCAGACCGGGTGGAGGGTGAAATCCTTGCCGGCGGCCTCGGCGGCTTTGGGCGAGACCATCATGCCGGAGCGGTCGGTCAATTGCGCGAGCCACGGGGCGGAAGGTTGCTTCAGCACCACGCGCACGGTGAGGGGGTCCACCACCTCGATATGGTCGGCGGCAGCGAGTTCGGCGCGACGGAAGCTGCCGGGGAGGTTGAGGTGGCGGTCCAGGGTGTATTTCACCGCCGCCGCGTCCATCTTCTCGCCGTCCTGGAACAGCACGCCGGCGCGCAAATGCAGGATGATGGTCTTGCTGTCCGGGTATTCCCACGAGGTGGCGAGGCGCGGGACCATGTTCAGCTTGGCGTCAAGATCGACGATCTTGTCGCACAGGCCGGTCATCACGTTGGTGCCGACGAAGGTGCGCGACAGCGAGGGGTCGAGCAGGTCGGGGTCGTTGTTCATGGCGATGCGCAGGGTCTGGGCATCGGCCGGGGTGGCAAGCGGGGCGAGGGTCGCGAGAGCGAGCAGCAGGCGGCGCATGGGCGGTCTCCCGGGGTGAAGGGAGAACTATAGCCAGCCGCCTGCCGCGCGCACGCGATTTTCCGCAGGTGCGAAGGGATCGGGCCGGTGGTTCAGCCCTCCGCCACGAGGGCGCTGCCGCCGCCCGCGGAGAACTTCGGCAGCCCGTCCTTCATCGGCAGTACCGTCTCGGCGTAGTGGACGTGCATGGAGGGCACGAACGGCAGGTCCGGGATGGTGGCGGCGTAGACGTCGATATAGGGGCCGGCCGGATGGACGGTCATCACATGGCCACCGCACAGCTTGCACCACTGGCGCTCGCTACGGGGGGTTTTGGCGAAAGTGCCGAGGTGTTCGGCACCGCCGGTGATTTTCACCTGGTCGGGCGCCCAGATGGTGAAGCCGTTCACCGGGCCGGCCGACCACGAGCGGCAGGAGCGGCAATGGCAGTAGCCCATACGGGAGGGCGCGCCGGTGCATTCGAGGGTCACGGTGCCGCAGAAACAGGCGCCTTTGTAGGTGGTCATTGGGACTCCTATCCGCGCAATGCGCGCTTGGCGACGCCGGCGAGGAAGCCGGCGGCGTTGGGCAGGATGGCGTCGTTGTAGTCGTAGCGGTCGTTATGGAGCTCCTTGCCGGGTTCGGCGGGGCCGTTGCCGATCCATACGAAGGCGCCAGGGCGTTCCTTGAGGAACCAGGAAAAATCCTCGCCCGTCATCGCCGGCGGCAGGTCGCGGCGGAAGGGGATGCCGAATTCGTCGCAAGCCAGGGCGGCGAGGTCGGCCTCGGACTTGTGGTTCACGGTGGCATTGATGCCGTACGGCATGTCGAAATCGACCTTCATGCCGAAGGTGGCGGCGACGCCGTGGACGACGCGGGCGACATTCTCCTCCAGCACGTGCCAGGTCTTTTCGTTGAAGTAGCGCGCGGTGCCCTTCATGGTGATCCGCTGCGGGATGACGTTGCCGGCGTGGCCACCCTCGATGGCGCAGATGGAGACCACGGCGCTGTCGAGCGGGTCAACATTGCGAGCCACCACGGATTGCAGGGCGACGATCATGTGGCCGGCGGCGACCATCGGATCGCGGGTAAGATGCGGCAGGGCACCGTGGCCGGAGTGGCCCTCGATGCCGATGGTGATGCGGGTGCCGCCGGCCATGCAGGCGGCGTCATGGATGGCCACCGTGCCGGCTTCGAGGCCGGGCCAGTTGTGGTAGCCGAAGATCTTCTCCATCGGGAAGCGCTCGAACAGCCCGGCGTCGATCATGGATTTGGCGCCGCCATAGCCTTCCTCGGCGGGCTGGAACACCAGTTGGACGGTGCCGGACCAGTCCGTCGACTGCTTCAACAGGGCTGCGGCGCCGAGCAGGCTGGTGGTGTGGCCGTCATGGCCGCAGGCGTGCATCACGCCGGGGTTGTTAGAGGCGTAGGCGAGGCCGGTGGCCTCGGCAATGGGCAGCGCGTCCATGTCGGCGCGCAGGCCGACGCTGCGGTTGGACTGGCCCCGCGAAATGGTGGCGACCACGCCGGTGCCGCCGACTCCGGCCTCGAAGGCGATGCCGAGCTCCTTCAGTTTTTCGCACACGAAGGCGGCGGTGCCGCTTTCCTGGAGCGAAAGTTCGGGGTTCGCGTGCAGATGCCGGCGCCACCCGGTCAGAGTTTCGGCGAGTTTTGTGTCCATGAGGGGAGCATTCCACCGTTGCGGGCCGTTGGCCAGAGGCGGCGGGCAGGAAGGCGGGGCGAAAGATTTTTTTGCAATTGGGGCACCGTGGCGCGGTTCTGCCGTTATCTCGCCATTTCTTCCGGGCAGGTTTCCGCCATGGATGATTTTCGCGTCGGGGGACTTTCGATGAACCGGCTGGTCGTGGTTTCAAACCGTGTGCCCCTGCCTTCCGCTGGCCAACAGGCCGGGGGGCTCGCGGTGGCGCTCGATGGGCTGATGGAAAAGCGCGGCGGACTGTGGTTCGGCTGGAGCGGGGCCGTCTCGCCGACGGCTGCGACCAACGAGCCCCGGATCGAGAGCGCCGGCGCGGTGGACTATGCCACGGTGGACCTCACCGCCGAGGAACATGAGCGCTACTACAACAACTTCTCCAACGGGATGCTGTGGCCGCTGCTGCACAGCATGTCGGAGTTGATGAAGTTCGACCGGCGAGATGCGCGGGTTTATCGCGCGGTGAATGAGCGGCTGGCCGGGCAACTGGCGCTGCTGATCCAGCCCGGGGATCTGATCTGGGTGCATGACTATCACCTGATCCCGATGGCCGCCTCGCTGCGCGCCAAGGGAGTGAAGAACCCGATCGGCTTCTTCCTGCATATCCCGTTCGCCTCGCCCGACATGCTGGGCTCGGCCCCAGAAGTGGCGGGGCTGGTGCGCGATCTGCTGGCGGCCGACCTGCTCGGCTTCCAGACCGACAATGACATGGCGAATTTCGCCGCTGCCGCGCAGGCGTTCGCCGGGGCGATCCGGGTTTCCGCCACCGCGCTGTCATTCAATGGGCGGCGGGTGCGGCTGGGCGTGTTCCCGGTGGAAATCGAGTCGCACTCCTTCGCGCGGATGGCCGCCGAGATGGAGCAGTCCGAGGGCTGCCAGCGGCTCAAGACCAGCCTGCTCGGGCAGAAGCTGATCCTCGGGATCGACCGGCTGGACCCGACCAAGGGGCTGATGCAGCGGCTGGCGGGGTATCGCCGGCTGATCGAGAAGAACGAGGACCTGCGCCGCCAGGTGACGATGCTTCAGGTGGCCGCGGTCTCGCGCAAGGAAGTGGTGAGCTATCGCGAATTGCGCGACGCGCTCGATCATGAGGCGGGCGGCCTGAACGCCGACCTCGGTGAGCCCGACTGGACGCCGCTGCGGCTGCTGTCCAAGGCGACGGTGCGGCCGGCGGTGGCCGGCTACATGCGGATCGCGCGAGTTGGGCTGGTGACGCCGTTGCGCGATGGGATGAACCTGGTGGCGAAGGAATTCGTCGCGGCACAGAACCCGGCCGATCCGGGCGTGCTGGTGCTGTCCCGGTTCGCCGGTGCGGCGCGGCAACTGGATGCGGCGCTGCTGGTCAACCCGCACGATCCGGACGCGATGGCCGATGCGCTGGAGCAGGCGCTGCGGATGGGGCTGGCCGAGCGGCAGAACCGCTGGCGGTCGCTGTGGGAAGCCATCGAGCATCGCTCGCCGGTGGTGTGGGGGCGCTCGTTCGTCGCCGCCCTGCTGCGGGCGACCGGGACGGGTGCCGGTGCGCGGCTGCCGCGCCAGCCTGGTGTGCCGGCGCTGGCGGCGGCCGAGCGGCAGCCGGTGCCGGCGGTGCGGATCGCGCGCGAGCATGCCGAACTGGTGCCGGTGGGCGAGAAGCGCCGGCTCAACTAGCCCGCAGGATTGTTCGCCGGAACGAATTGACCCGGGCGTCGGATAGGCGTCTGCTTGGCCATGCGTGCAACGTATCGGTCAGGCAGCCACAATGTCGGGTAGCTATTCGCTGAAGGGGCCGGCGTGGTCCGGCACGACGGTGACGTATAGTTTCGCGGTGGCGAACCTGCCGTCCAACGGGTTGCTGCCCTATTCCCGCTTCATCACCCAGCCCGACGTGCAGGCCATCATTCGCTCGGCGATGGTGCGGTGGGAGGGCGTTACCGGCATCACCTTCGTGCAGGTGCCCGATGGCGCCGGGGTGGATGTGCGGATCGGATGGGGCAATCTCGCGGTGGTGGGCGCGAACACCATCGGGGTGACGTATTATCCCTTGCAGGCGAGCGTGACGTATCTTGCGCCGGAACTGGTGGTGGAACTCGACGATCCCGCGACCTTCGGCGTGGGGAGCGGCGGTGGCGGCAGCGGCTCCGGGAATGGGCCGACCGGGGACATGGCGCCCGATATCTACGGCTGGTTCAACGCGCAGACGCTCTATCAGGTGGCGGCGCATGAGTTGGGCCATGCGCTCGGGCTGAACCACTCCAATGATCCGACGGCGCTGATGTATCCGGTGGCGACCAGCGCCAATCCCGATGTCGCGGCGCCCGATGCCGCAGGGGTGCAGGTGATGTACGGGCTGCCGTTCGCCGGGGTGGCGACGGTGCAGGCATCCGGCGGGCCGGTGGCGATGGGGTTCGACGAGGCTGGCCGGGCCGCGGTGGCGCAGCAGTTGCTGGATGGCCGCGGCGGCGGCGTGCAGGCGGACCATGTGGGCGGCAATGGCGTGATGGTGCCCGCGTCGCCGACGATGGCGATCGATGCCGTCGGCCCGGTGACGATGGTGGGCGCGGGTATCGCGGGCCAGGCGGTGGTGGCCGGGCGGGGCGGGCTCGATTTGTTCGGGCTGGGCAGCGGCACGGTGATGGCGGGCGGCGGGGCGAACCTGATCGGCATTCCACTGCTGGGCGGCGGGAACTGGGATGTGCTGTTGGGGGCCGGCAATGACATTGTCCAGGCCCAGGCGGGGAACGACACCATCGCGGCCGGGGGGTGGGCAGAACCTCGTGTTCCTCGGCACCGGAGCGAGCAGCGTGCTGGCGGTGGGGACGGATACCATCATCGGCGGCAGTGGCGCTTCGACGGTGAGTGCGGCGGCGGGCGCGGTGATCGGGTTTGCCGGGGCCGGGTTGTTCACGTTTATCGGCGGCAGCGGGGTGGACACGGTGATCGGCAATGGCGGGCGGGTGTTCGTCAGCGGCGGTGCCGGCGGCGGGGTGTTTACCGGCGGGTCATCGGGGGTGAACGCCATCACCGGGGGCAGCGGGGCCGCGACCATCGTGGGCGCCGGCGCGGGCGATGTGCTGTATTCCGGCGGCGCGGCGGGAGACCTGGTGGCGGGGGGCGCCGGGTCCGGCACCGTCAGCGCCGAGGCAAGCCTGGGCAATGACACGCTGTTCGCGGGCGCCGGCAATACGCTGCTGCGGGGCGGGTTCGGGCTTGATATCCTGGTGCCGGGAACGGGCAACGACACGATCCAGCCCGGGCCTGGCGCGGAACTGGTGGCGTTCATCAATGGGCGGAGCGGCGGGCTGGACCGGGTGGAGGGCTTCATCCCCGGTTCCACATTCGTGCTGCTGAGCGGCTATGGCGCCACCGCGATGGCCGATGCCTTAGCCGGAGCGACGACCGCCGGCGGCTCGACCACGCTCGCGCTGGCCGATGGCACCCAGGTGACATTCGCCGGGATCAGCGGACTGACCCCGGCGAACTTCCTGTAGCCTCAGGCGTGATCCGGCCCGACGCGGACCAGCATCTTGCCGAAGTTGCCGCCGCTCAAGACCATTTGCAGGGCCTGCGGGGCGTTCTCCAACCCGTCGATCACCGTCTCGCGGTAATGCAGGCTGCCGCCCTTCACCCATGGGCTCGCCAGCGCGCGCCATTCGCCGAAGCGCTCCGGCTTGTCGGTGACGATGAGGCCTTCGATGTGAACGCGCTTGCCGACGACGAAGCCGAGATTGGGACCCGGGGGCGGCGTGGTTTCGTTGTACTGCGCCACCATGCCGCACATGATCACCCGCGCGAACGGGTTGAGCAGGGCGAAGGCCGCGGCCTGCACGTCACCGCCGACGTTCTCGAAGTAGACATCGATCCCGTTCGGGCAGGCTTCGGCCAGCGCGCGGCCGAGATGGGGCACGCGATGGTCGATACAGTCATCGAAGCGCAGGGTTTCCTGCACCCACAGGCACTTGTCCGGCCCGCCGGCGATGCCGATCACCCGGGCCCCTGCCCGCTTGGCAAGCTGGCCGGCCACCGAGCCGACCGCGCCGGAGGCGGCCGAGATCACCACCGTTTCACCGGGCTTGACCAGGCCGATGTCCTTCATGCCGGAATAGGCGGTGGTGCCGGGCATACCGAGCACGCCGAGATTGGCCTGCAACGGGGCGGCGTGGCGATCAAGCTTTGTCAGCGCCGAACCCTGGCTGACGCAGTGCGACTGCCAGCCACGGGCACCGAGCACGACGTCGCCGGCTGCGAACCCCGGGTGGGCCGAGGCCACCACTTCGCCCACGGTTTCGCCCGTCATCACCTCGCCAATCTGCACGGGGGCGGCGTAGCTCGGGCGGTCCCACAGGCGGCCGCGCATGTAGGGGTCGATGGAGAGCCAGATGGTGCGGGTCACCACTTCGCCCGCCCCCGGTGTGGGGACGAGCGATTCGGCGATCTCGAAGTCGCTGGCGTCGGGCTCTCCCACCGGCCGGCGGCGCAGCACGACGGAGCGCTGCATGGCGGTCATCAGGCGACGTCCGACTTCAGGACCAGGCGGCCGGTCACCTTGCCGTCCTTGAGGCGCATCAGGGCGGCGTTCGCCTCGCGCTGCGGCACGGTGGTGACCGGCAGGGCCTGCAAATCACCGGACTGGGCGAGGGCGACGAGTTCGCGCAGTTCCTTGGGGTTGCCGACGTAGCTGCCCTGCACGGTGAGGGCGCGGATGGGCATCAGCGGCAGCGGCAGGTTGAGTTCGCCGCCGAACAGCCCGACCTGCACCAGCTTGCCACCCTTGCGCAGGGCGGCGAAGGCGAAGCGGGCGGTGGCGGTGCCGTTCACCAGGTCGATAATGGCAATCGGCGCCGCGCCGCAGGCCTGCACGATGCGCTTGGTGACGTCATCGCCAGTGCCGTCGACCGTTTTGGTGGCGCCGGCGGCTTCGGCCGCGGCACGCTTTTCGGCGGAGATGTCGACCACCACGATGTTCTTGTGCTTCAGCGCCTTCAGCACCGCGATGGCGTTGAGGCCGAGGCCGCCGGCGCCGACCAGCACGATGGGCTCGTCGGCCGGCAGCGGCATCACCTTCTTGATCGCCGAGAACACCGTGATGCCCGAGCAGGCATAAGTGGCGGCAACGGCGGGATCGAGGCTGCCGGGATCAACCAGGTGGCGCGGGTGCGGCGCCACCACGTGGGTGGCGTAGCCGCCATGCTGGTAGACGCCGAGGCTCTTGGAGGTGAGGCACATGTTGTCGTCTTCGGACAGGCAGGCAGCGCAGGTGCCGCAACCCACCCAGGGGAACACGATGCGGATATCACCCACCTTCACGCCCTTGGCATCCGGCCCAAGCTTCACCACCCGGCCGACGATCTCATGGCCCATGGCGATGGGCAGGCTGAGACCGCGATCCATCAGGTTCATCACCCGCCCGCCGCCCAGGTCATAGCGGCCTTCCCAGATATGCAGATCGGAATGGCAGACGCCGCAATAGGTGGTTTCGAGCAGAACCTCGGTGCCCTGCGGCTCCGGCGTGGGCAGCTCGATCTCTTCGAGGGGAGCTTCGTTCTTGACGACGGCCCAGGCGCGCATGGTGGTTCCTCCGTTGGGCGTTTCCGATGGGGCGTTTTGGGCGGGGCCGGAGGCGCGGTCAAGCGGGGTGTGGAAAGGGCACTTGATGTTCCCGCAAAGGCAGCCTAGAAGGCGGCTCTCGCGCTGTCCCGTTCGTCTAGAGGCCTAGGACACCGCCCTCTCACGGCGGTAACACGAGTTCGAATCTCGTACGGGATACCAGGATTTTTCTAGCAAACTGAATGGGTTAGCGGCAGACGCGCCGCTCGTCCCAATTTGGCGTCCCAACTTGGGCGCAATATGGTCGCTTGGTGTGGCATGGATGACACACCGCCGGTGGGGCGCTTCGGCGTTTCCCGATTACCGTATCGCGGAAGCCTGAGCGCCTGACGCTCGGTGCACGCCCATCTTATGCAGCGCAGCGGTTCACCGCATGAAACCGCCCAACCGTCGCCCCGTATGCTCCAACGGCGCTCTCGAAGCGAACACGCCATCCATCACAATTGCGGTCACTAAATAGGTGCATGACAGCATCATGCACCCCAAGCTTCATCGTTCGTGCTCGCGACGCAGCATCCGCGATGTCCATCCAGATTGGCTTCCCAAGCCCTCGCGACTACGCCGCCGTGACCGTCGAGGTTCGGCTCGAAGGTCTTTGCCCTGGCGGTCTCGGTTATGATCGGTTCCGGCGTCTGTTCCACGCGTGCATCGCGGCAGCCAAAACGCTGGCGCCGGGTGTCTATATCGCCGAGGCGATCCATGAGCGCGGCGCTCGGACAGGATACCTCTTCCGGTTCCCCGATGCCCTGACGGCGATGCGGTTCAGGCTCTGCCATCTGGCCGCATTGTGGGGCCAGCCATCGCCCCTGCGCGGACCCTATCCGACCTCAACGGCACGCGGCATCAGTGTCGACTCGGGCTCGACCCGATGACCGGTCGCTCGATCCGCTCGCGCCGAGATGCGATTCGGGAACGCGAAGAGCAACACCAGGACCTTATCGCCGCCCTAATCGGCGGCTCCGATCCGGACGGTCAGGAGCTTGGGGATCGGCTGCGGCGCTGTCATGAGGGGCGTGAGCGCCGCGCGAGGTGGCGAGATTACCGAGAGGCCGCAACAGCGGGCTGGCCCTACCGCTGCCGCTCATTGGCTTGCTGGGCATGCCGACGTGCCATTGTTCGCACGTGGCAGGATCGTGCCGCGGCGCGGTTCGAAGACGCTGAAAATGACGACACGAGCCTGATTACCGTCTCGCTCGCCCGTGTCAGCGACATCGCGTCGGTTCGAGCAGTGGTAGGAAAGGCCCGGCGTGACCTGCGAAATCTCCGCGACTCCAAGACGCGCGAAATCGGCGGACGACGCTGGTGTGGAATGCAGGCCGCCGGCTTGGTCGAGGTGGACGCACTGTTCAGTGACGACGTTCCCCTGTTGGGTATCCCTACGCCGAGGACCGCCTTGCCTGGATGATGCGGGGCCGCTCATCTGGTGTGGATGAAGATAATCACGGATGAAGCTGCCACTGTGGCAGCCACAGGTGTCGAGGCGTTTGCTCGGATCGAGATTGTCGGCGATCGGCGCCGTGCGCATGACGCGGCGTTTCGTCGGATGGTTGCGGCGGAGGCGATGACGGCTGGCGCTCGTGTCCAGGATGTCGCGTTGCGCCATGGGATCTGCGCAAGCTTGGTGTATCGATGGCGTCGGATGTCTGTCGCTTCGGAGGCCGACGACACCACTGGGCGCCTGTTCCCGGTTCGTGTTGTGGCGACCGCCGCTGAGCCACCACCGGCGATTGCACCGGGTCCGGACCGGCCGTCGCAACGACGGACTGGATTGATCGAGATTGAGCTGAGCGGCGGCGTGCGCGTGCGGGTGGACGAGGGCGTGAATGCCACTGCGCTGCGGCGCGTGATGTCGGTTCTGCGGGGATGATCATGCCGCCATCCGGCATGCGTGTGTGGCTCGCTGCCGGGGCGACGGACATGCGGCGCGGCATGAACGGGCTGGCGTTGCAGGTGCAGCAGGCGCTGCA
>CAIMWH010000070.1 GCA_903845065.1 uncultured Rhodospirillales bacterium
AGTATCGTCGGACATGGCGGGTGTGGCTCGGCGCGTTCGCGTGGAAAGGATGGCTTCGACACCCAGTCCTTAAACGTGATCAACGCCTTACGCGACGCCCGCCAGCGAATCCCTGCCACGCCGTGAATAAGATGGGTTAGCCAGGGCGGCACTGACTGGCCGGCGGCTATAAATAGCTCCCTATACACTGCCGAAGAGAGCGGACGCTGCAGCAAAGAGTTAATCATTGCAGAGTCATTCGGCTTTGTCATGCCATCAAACATGCGACCCGATGGTCAGCTCCGGTTAACGCAGGTATCTCTCCGGCACAGATCGGTCCGGCGATGGGGCAGCGGGTGCGGAAGACGCAGCCTGAAGGTGGGTTGGCGGGGCTGGGGGGTTCGCCTTGCAGGAGCAGGCGGGTGCGGCGGCGTTCGGGGTGGAGGCTGGGGGCGGCGCTGAGGAGGGCCTGGGTGTAGGGGTGGCGGGGGGTGGCGAAGACATCCGCGACCGGGCCTTCTTCCATGATGCGGCCGAGGTACATCACGGCGACGCGGTCGGCGAGGTGGCGGACGACGGGGAGGTCGTGGCTGATGAAGAGCATGGCCAGGCCGAGGCGGGCGCGCAGGTCGGCCAATAGGGCCAGGACCTGGGCTTGGACGGAGACATCGAGGGCGGAGACGGGTTCGTCGGCGACGAGGAAGTCGGGGCCGGTGGCGAGGGCTCGGGCGATGCCGACGCGTTGGCGCTGGCCGCCGCTGAACTGGTGGGGGTGGCGGGCGGCGTGGTCGGCGGTGAGGCCGACTTGTTCGAGGAGTTCGATGACGCGGGCGCGGCGCTGGGGGGGCGGGAGGAGGTTGTGGATGGAGATTGCGTCGGTGATTTGGGCGCCGACGGTGCGGCGGGGGTCGAGGCTGCCGTAGGGGTCCTGGAAGACGAGTTGCATGCGGCGGCGGAGCGCGCGGAGTTCGGAGGGGGTGGCGTAAGTGAGGTCCTGGCCGTCGAACTCGACGCTGCCGGCGGTGACGGGGAGGAGGCCGAGGAGGAGGCGGCCGACGGTGGATTTGCCGGAGCCGGATTCGCCGACCAGGCCGAGGGTTTCGCCCGGTGCGATGGCGAGGGAGACGTCGGTGACGGCCTGGAGGGCGCCGCGGACGAACCAGCCGCCGGTGGGGAAGCGCTTGGTGAGGCCGGTGGCGTTGATCAGGGGGGTCATGGCGCGTTCCAGCGGATGCAGCGGGTTTCGCGGCCGGGGGCGGTTTGGAGGAGGGCGGGGTGGGCGGCTTCGCATTCTGGGGCGCGGCGGGGGCAGCGAGGGGCGAAGGTGCAGCCGGGGGGCAGGGCGAGGGGGGGCGGGACGACGCCGGGGATGCCTTCGGGGGGTGGGCCGTCTTCGACGGGGGCGCTGCGCAGGAGGGCGGCGGTGTAGGGGTGGTGGGGGGTGAGGAAGACTTCGGCGGTGGGGCCGGTTTCGACGATTTCGCCGGCGTACATGACAGCGACGCGGTCGGCGATTTCGGCCACCACGGGGAGCGAGTGGGTGATGAAGAGGAGGGCGAGGCCGGTGGAGCGTTTGAGTTCGGCCAGGAGATCCAGGATTTGCGCCTGGATGGTGACGTCAAGCGCGGTGGTGGGTTCGTCGGCGATGAGGAGGCGGGGGCCGTTGGCGATGGCGATGGCGATCATGACGCGCTGGCGCTGGCCGCCGGAGAGTTCGTGGGGGTAGGCGCGGGCGCGGCGGGCGGGGTCAGGGATGCCGACGCGCTTGAGGAGGGCGATGGCTTCGCGGTGGGCGGCGGCCTGGGAGAGGCTGCGGTGGGCGGTGATGGCTTCGGCGATCTGGTCGCCGATGCGGTGGACCGGGTTGAGGCTGCTGCCGGGGTCCTGGAAGACCATGGCCAGGCTGGCGCCGCGGCGTTCGCGCAGTGCGGGTTCGGGCAGGCGCAGGAGGTCGGTGCCGGCGAGCCAGGCGGCACCTTGGGTGGCGCGGGCGGCGCCGGGGAGGAGGCCGGTGATGGCGAGCGAGGTGACGGATTTGCCGGAGCCGCTTTCGCCGACGATGGCGAGGGTTTCGCCGGGGAAGACTTGCAGCGAGACGTCCCGGACCGGGCGGATGGTGCCCGAGGGGGTGGTGATTTCGACGGTGAGGTGTTGCAGGTCCAGCACGGCCTTGGGGGTGGGGAGGAGGCCGGGGGCGAGGGCTTCGAGCAGGCGGGCTGCTGGGGGGCGGTAGGCGGGGTGGGGGTCTACCGCGTCACGCAGGCCGTCGCACAGGGCGTTCATCGCCAGGATGGTGAGGGTGAGGGCGAGGCAGGGCCAGAGCAGGAGGAGGGGGGCCTGGGCCATGGTGGCGCGGGCGGAACCGATCATCAGGCCCCAGGAGGGGGCGGGGGGGACGACGCCGAGGCCGAGGAAGGAGAGGCCGCTTTCGAGCACCACGGCGGCGGCGATGGCCAGGCTGAACTGGACCAGAATGGGGCCGCCGATGTTGGGCAGGATGGTGCGCAGCATGATGCGGACCTTGCCGGCGCCGAGAACGCGCATCGCCTCTACATAGTCCTGGCTGCGGGCGGTCAGCACGCCGGCGTAGGCGACGCGGGTGAAGCCCGGGAGGTAGACCAGGGCCAGCACCGGGATGAGGGTGGTGGCGCCGGGGCCGAGCAGGGTGACGACGAGGAGGGCGAGCAGGAGGGGGGGGAAGCAGAGCAGCACGTCAATCGAGCGCAGCGCCAGGAGTTCAGCGATGCCGCGCAGGAAGCCGCCCATGACGCCGAGCGCGGTGCCGATGATGCAGGCCAAGGCGGCGGCGGCGGCGGCGACGGAGAGGGAGACGCGGGCGCCCCAGACCAGGCGGGTGAGCACGTCCCGGCCGAATTCGTCCTGGCCGAGCCAGTGGGCGGCGGAGGGGGCGGCGAGGCGGTGCGGCACGTCCATGCTGACGGGGTTGCCGAGGCCGAGCCAGGGGGCGAAGACGGCGAGGAGGGCGATGAGGCCGACGGCACCGATGGCGGGCCAGGGGAGGCGGTTCATCGGCGCACTCGCGGGTCGAGGAGGCCGTAGATGATGTCGACGGCAAAGTTCAGGCCGACGAAGAGGATGGAAATCACCAGCACGATGCCGACCACCTGGGGATAATCGCGCGCGTTGACCGCGCTGACGAGGGAGCCGGAGAGGCCGGGCCAGTTGAACACGAATTCGACCAGGACGGTGCCGCCGAGCAGGGTGCCGAGGTAGAGCGCCAGCACCGTGATGACCGGCATAAGGGCGGTGCGCACGACGTGGCAGATGAGAATGCGCGGGCGGCGGACGCCCTTGGCGCGGGCGGTGCGGACGTAGTCCTTCAACATGACATCCAGCACCGAGGCGCGGGTCATGCGGAACATCACCGCGGAGAGGCCGAGGCCGATGGCGCCCGCGGGCATGGCGAGGAGAACCAGGTGCTGCACCGGGTCCTTGGTGAAGGCGACGAAACCGCCGGCCGGCACCCATCGCAGCCACTGGGCGAACACCATCACCATCAACGTGCCCACCACGAAAATCGGCACCGCCAGAGCCAGGCTGGCGATGCTGCTGGTCACCCGGTCAAACCAGGTGCCGCGGCGCATGGCGGCCGCCGTGCCGAGGGGGATGCCGATGGTGACGGCCATCAACGCGGCGGCGAGGATGAGTTCGAGGGTGCGGGGCAGGCGGCGGGTGATCTCGTCCACCACCGGGCTGTCGTCCTGCATGGAACGGCCGAGATCGAAATGCAGCAGGCGCCACATCTGCTGGGCGTACTGGACGTGGAGCGGTTGGGCGAGGCCGAGCTGGGTGCGCAGTTCGGCCACCATCGCGGCGTCCGGCGCGGAGCCGCCCTGGGAGAGCAGGAGTTCGGCCGGGTCACCGGGGACGAAATGAATGGCGAGAAAGACGACGCTGGCGACGACCCAGATCAACGCCAACGACACCCCAAGCCGCCGGAGCAACCACGTCACCGTGGTGATCCTGCGGGGCCGGACGCAAGCAAGGCGGGGGCGCTGCCCCTCGACCCCGCCAGGGGCCGAGCCCCTGGACCTCTTCCTTTAAGGCAAGGAATTCTCGGAGACTGAGAGGGGGCGCCTACTCGGAGGTTGCAACCAGCGAGTAGGCGCCCCCTCTCGGTCTCCGAGACTCTTACTTCAACGGATGGGGTCTGGGGGATCATCCCCCAGCGGGTCCAGGGCAGAGCCCTGGCCTTGCTTGCGTCAGGCCCCATAGATCGCCGCGGCGGCGGGTTGGACCATGCGGCCTTCGGCGGCGTCGCGGGCGATATTGGCGGCGCTGCGGCCGGAGGGGGGGCCGTAGCCGCCGGCGCCGGGGGTGATGACGCTGACGATCTGGCCTTTTTTCAGGGCGCCTTGGCCGTGTTGGAAGGGTTCGGTGCCGGGGGAGAATTCGAAGCGGCCCATGCCGCCGGGTTCGCCGCCGGCGAGGCCCCAGGGGGGGGATTGGAGGCGGGAGCCATCGATGCGCAGGCGGCAGTCGGCTTCGGCGCGGTAGACGCGGCGCAGGCCCATGCCGCCGCGCCAGGTGCCGGCGCCGCCGGAGCCGTCGACGAGTTCGTAGCGCAGGAGGGTGAGGGGGTATTCGAGTTCGAGGGCTTCGGCGGGCAGGTTGGAGGTGTTGGTGAGGTGGACGTGCACGCCGTCGAGGCCGTCCTTGTTGTGGCGGGCGCCGAAGCCGCCGCCGATGGTTTCGAGATAGACCCAGAGATGGCCGGTTTTGGGGTGGGTGCCGATGAAGGTGGCGGAGGCGCAGGCGCCGTTGCAGGCGGCGATGACGCGTTCGGGGACGGCTTCGGCGAGGGCGCGGTGGACGAGATCGACGACGCGCTGGCACATCGAGAGGCGGCCGTTGACGGCGGCGGGGTGGGCGGCGTTGAGGATGGAGCCTTCGGGGGCGGTGACAATGAGGGGCCGGGCGAGGCCGGCGTTGGGCAGGATGGTGGGGTCCACCACGGTTTTCACCGCGTAGTACACGGCGGAGACGAGCGCGGTGTAGACGAGGTTGAGGCCGGCGCGGACTTGCGGGGGGCCGTCGAAGTGGAGGCGCATTTCCTCGCCGTCGACGGTGAGTTCGCAGGTGACCTTCATCTGGTGGTCGATCTCGGGGCTATCGAACCAGTCTTCGGAGCGGTAGGTGCCGTCGGGGATGGTGGCGATGCCGGCGCGCATTTTGCGTTCGGCGTAGTCCTGCAGGGCGCGGCCGGCGGCGAGGACGACGGGCGTGCCGTACTTGGCGCAGAGGGCTTGCAGTCGTTCGACGCCGAGGCGGTTGGCGGCCATCTGGGCCCGCAGGTCCGACAGGCGTTCGCGCGGCACCTGGCAGTTGAGCAGGATGAGTTCGAGCACGTCCTTTTGCAGTTCGCCGGCCTTGTAGAGGCGGATGGGTGGGATGCGCAGGCCTTCCTGGTAGATGTGGGCGTGGCCGCGATCGGCGAAGTCGGCGTGGTGGGCGAGGTTGACCGCCCAGGCGACGATGGTGCCATCGACGAAGACGGGTTCGGCCAGCACGATATCGGGCAGATGGGTGCCGCCGCCCTCGTAGGCGTCATTGCCGCAGAAGACGTCTCCGGGTTGCATGTCGGCGACGGGGTGGCGCTTGAGGATGTGAGGCAGCAGGCCGATGAAACTGCCCAAGTGCATGGGGATGTGTTCGGCCTGGCAGAGGGTGTTGCCCTCGGTGTCGAACAGAGCGGTCGAGCAGTCTCGCCGTTCCTTGATGTTGGTGGAGTAGGAGGCGCGGACCAGGGCCTCGCCCATTTCCTCGGCGATGGAGGCGAAGGAGGAGCCGATGACCTCGACGGTGATGGGGTCGACGGTAATGCTTGTGGCGTCCATGTTCATTTCGCCTCCACGATGAGGTTGAGGTATGGTTCCACGGTGGCGCGCTGATCGGGCAGGATGAGGGTGGTGGCGTCCATCTGCTCGACGATGGCGGGGCCGTGGATGACGTTGCCGGAGTCGAGTTTTTCGCGGTCGTAGATGGAGCATGGCACGAAGGCGCCCACTTCGGGGAACCAGACTTCGCGGCTGCCGATGATGGCGGCGGAGGCGTCGGGCCCGGCGTCGGGGCGGGGGGTGAAGCTGGCTTTTTCGACCACGCCGGCGGCCTCGATGCGGAAGGTGACCATCTGGACCGGCTCTTCCTCGGCGACGAAGCCGTACATGCGGCGGTGGGCGGCGGCGAAACCCTCGGCGAGGGCATCGAGGCTGGCCTGGGTGATGGGGCCCTCGGGCAGGGCGATGGGGAGTTCGTAGTTCTGCCCGGCGTAGCGCATGTCCACGGTGCGGGTGAGTTTGCGGGCGGCGGGCTCGATGTGTTCCTCGGCGAACCAGTCGGCGGCCTGGGATTCGAGGTCGGCGAAGGCGGTGGCCATGGCGGGGATGGCGCCGGGTTCGAGGAGGGCGAGGCGGGTGCTGGCGAAATCGGCGCGCAGATCGGTCAGCAGGAGGCCCATGGCGCAGAGGATGCCGGGGTTGCGGGGGACCAGGATGCGGGCGATGTCGAGTTCGCGGGCGAGGCGGGCGGCGTGAACCGGGCCGGCGCCGCCGAAGGCGATCAGGGTGTAGTCGCGCGGGTCATGGCCGCGCTGGACCGAGATCACCCGGATGGCCTTGGCCATGTTGGCGGTGACGACGGAGAGGATGCCCTGGGCGGTTTCCATGACGCCCATGCCGAGTTTTTCGGCGAGGCGGGCGATGGCGGCCTTCGAGAGGTCCTGGCGGACCTTCATGCGGCCGCCGAGGAGGTATTCAGGGTTGAGGGTTTGCAGCACCACGTTGGCGTCGGTCACGGTGGGTTCGGTGTTGCCGAGGTCATAGCAGACCGGGCCGGGGTGGGCGCCGGCGCTGCGCGGGCCGACTTTGAGCAGTCCCCCGGAATCGACATAGGCGATGGAGCCGCCGCCGGCGCCGACGGTGTGGATGTCGAGCATCGGGGCCTTGATGGGGTAGCCGTGGACGGTGGCCTCGGAAGCCAGGCGGCATTCGCCGTTGGCGAGCAGCGCCACGTCCGTGCTGGTGCCGCCCATGTCGAAGGTGATGAGATCGGGGATGCCGGCGAGGCGGCCGATGGCCTGGGCGCCGACGACGCCGGTGGAGGGGCCGGAGAGCACGGTGCGGACGGGCAGGCGGGCTGCCGCGTCAAACCCGATGACGCCGCCGTTGGACTGGGTGAGGTGCGGCGTGGCGGTGATGCCGAGGCTGGACACGCGCTCGGCGAGGCGGGTGATGTAGGTGCGCATTACCGGGCCGAGATAGGCGTTCACCACCGCGGTGGAGAGGCGCTCGAACTCGCGGAATTCGGGGGCCACCTGGTGGGAGGCGCAGGCGAAGGCCTCGGGGAATTCCTCGGCCAGGATGCGCATGGCGGTGGCTTCGTGGTCCGGGCGGATGAAGCCGTAGAGGAAGCAGACGGCGACGGCCTTGACGTCCGCGGCCTTGAGGCGGTGCACGGCATCGTGCACGGCGGCTTCGTCGAGCGGGATTTCGACGGTGCCATCGTGATGGATGCGCTCGGGGACTTCGAGGCGGAGATCGCGGGTGACCAGCGTGGGGGGCTTGTCGGCTTGCAGGTCGTAGAGATCCGGGCGCTTCTGGCGGCCGATTTCGAGCAGGTCCCGGAAGCCATCGGTGGTGATGAGGCCGGTCTTGACGCCGCGATGCTGGATCAGGGCGTTGGTGGCGACCGTGGTGCCGTGGCCGAAATAGCCGACATCGGACGGGGCGGCGCCGACGCGGGCGATGCCCTCGGCAATGCCCTGGGCGATGCCGCGGGAGGGGTCGTCAGGGGTGGAAGGGACCTTCCAGACCTCGACGCGGCCGGTTTCAACCTCGAACAGGCAGACATCGGTGAAAGTGCCGCCGGAATCCACGCCGATACGCCAGACCATGAAGCCATTCTCCGTCACATCGGGGGCAGAGTATCGACCTTGCTGCATCGCGCAATCCCTTCTTGATCGGTGGACAGGGATTTTTGGGAGCAAGGCTCCGCCGGCCAAGGGGCTCGCCCCTTGGAACCCATTTCGTTTGAGCGGCTGGGGAGAGGGTTATCAGTTGAGGGCCTGGGTTGGGGAGCTGCGAAGCCAATTCGTGTGGGGTGGTGGGATTTGATGGCCTGCGGCGCAAGGGAAGGGCGGTGCCTCAGCCGCGAGGGGGGATGGGTTCCAAGGGGCGAGCCCCTTGGCCGGCGGAGCCTTGCTTGCGTCACTTGTTCGCTCTTGCCCACTGGACAAATGCGCCAAGAAGTTCCTCGCTAGCGGGGTGAAATTTTGGAGTGAGTCGCATGGCCCCGAAGATGGATACGGTGCAGTCCGATACTGTGTTGCCGCGCCGGACGTCGGTGGTGGTGATTGGGGGCGGGATTGTCGGGACGTCGACGGCGTTGTTTCTCGCCGAGAAGGGCATTCCGGTGGTGTTGTGCGAGAAGGGGCGGGTTGGCGGCGAGCAGTCCGGGCGGAACTGGGGCTGGACGCGGGTGATGGGGCGCGATGTTCGCGAGATCCCGCTCGGGCTGGAGAGTCTCAAGTTGTGGCGGCGGATGAATGCGATCACCGGGGCGGAGACGGGGTTCCGCCAGGCGGGGATTGTGTATTTGTGCGAGGACCAGGCGACGATCGACCGGCACGAGGCGTGGCTGGAGAAGGCGCGGCCGTTCCAGCTGGATAGCCGGCTGGTGGGGCCGGAGGAGTTGGCGACGTTGTTTCCGGGCATGGCGCGGTCGTTCAAAGCGGGGCTGTATACGCCGTCGGACGGCAAGGCGGAGCCGACCAAGGCGTCTCCGGCGATTGCCGAGGCGGCGCGGAAGCTGGGGGCGAAGGTGTTCACCGAGTGTGCGGTGCGGACCATCGAGACCAAGGGCGGCCGTGTCAGCGGAGTGGTGACGGAGAAGGGGCAGATCGACTGCGACACGGTGGTTTTGGCCGGCGGCGCGTGGTCGCGGTTGTTCGCGGGGTCGTTGGGGTTGAAGTTGCCGGCGTTGAATATGCTGTCCTCGGTGATGCGCACGACGCCGGTGCAGGGCGGGCCGGAGTTGGCGGGGAGCGGGGCCGGGTTCTCGTTCCGCAAGCGGCTGGATGGCGGCTATACGGTGGCGTTGCGGGCTTCGGGAGTGGCGGAGATCACGCCCGATAGTTTCAAGTTGTTCTTTGACTTCCTGCCGCATCTGCTGGCGGAGCGGCATGAGATGTCGTTGCGGTTCGGCAGCAGGTTCTTCGAGGAGTTGATGCGGCCGAGCCGGTGGGCGGCGGATGCGATCACGCCGATGGAGAAGATGCGGGTGCTGGACCCCAAGCCGGTGGCGAGTTCGTTCACGAAGGCGCGGGACATGTTCGTCTCGGCGTTTCCGGCGCTGAAGGGCATCGAGGTGGCCGAGGGGTGGGGCGGGCTGATCGACGCGACGCCGGATGCGATCCCGGTGATTTCGCCGGTGGACAGTATTCCGGGGTTTTTCCTCACCACCGGGTTTTCCGGGCATGGTTTCGGCATCGGGCCGGGGGCGGGCAAGCTGGCGGCGGATTTGATCGCGGGGGATACGCCGGCGGTGGACCCGAAGCCGTATCGGTATAGCCGGTTCCTGGATGGCAGCTGGCGGATGGATCGGCAGATGGCACGTATGTAGGGGGGCCAGCCGCCACGGCCGCGCGGCCGTGGCGCCGGTGGTTGCCGGGCGGTGATGGCCTGGTGGGTGTGTGGCGGACGGACGCTTCGCAGGTGACCGGTGCGGCGGTAATTGACATTTCGACGATATAACGTATAATTTGAATTAAAGTAACAGGTCTGGCGCGACTGTGTCGAATTTTGTGAATTTTCTTCATCCGATATCTGACATGCTTGAATCGCTTGGTATCGCGCTGTGCGCGTTCGATGCCGAGGACCGGGTGGTGATGTGGAACGGCTGGTTTGTGCGGATGTTCCCCGAGCATGTCGGCCACGTTCATGTCGGCGAGGCGTATGCCGAGAACCTGCGCCGGTTCTATCGCGGCCGGCTCGACGATACCGAGCGGCCCTATATCGAGCGCTATATCGCCGCCGGCATCGAGCGGCATCGCCGGCAGGCCAGTCCGTTCGAGTTCTATCATCGCGGCCAGTGGCTGCGGGTGGCGTCACTGCCGCAGGAGGATGGCGGGCGGGTGCGGATATGGGTGGCGATCGATGCGCCGCTGGATGGCCGGACGGTGGCCTCGGCGATGGCGCATGGCGGGCGTAATCCGCCGCTGGGATCGCTCGATGGCATCGCCGATGGGTTGCTGGTGCGCAATCCAGAGGGCCGCATCACCGTCGCCAACGCGCGGTTCGCCGAGATCTACCGGGTGGACCGGGAGGAGATCATCGGGCTGCATGTCAGCGAGGTGCTGGCGCGGGTGTGGGAGGGCGAGCCGGGGGCGGAGGATGCGCTGCTGGCGCTGACCGATAATTCGCGGTTCACCGGCGCGCCGTTCGAGGTGGCGCTGCCGGGGGACCGGCGGGTGCGGGTGAGCGAGCAGCGGGCGTTGGATGGCAGCATGATCTGCACCCATGTGGATGTGACCGAGACGCACCGGTTGCAGCGCGTCACGGCGGAGGCGCAGCGCTATGCCGAGCGGCTGGCGGAATCGCTGCGCGACAAGGTTGCGGCACTGGAGGCATCCAGCCGGGAGATCGAACTGCTGCTCAGCGTGATGCCGGGCGGGTTGCTGCGGGTGCGGCTGACGCCGGAAGGGACGATGATGCCGCTCTACGTCTCGCCCGAGGCGGAGAAGCTGACGGGGTATCAGCCGTCCGAGATCGGGGGCGGGCTGCTGCTTTCGCGGTTGCGCGAGGGCGAGACCGCCCGCCTGCGGGCCAAGGTGGCGGAGGCGGCGCGGACCGGGAGTGCCACCATCGAACTCGATTTCCATCACCGGGACGGCACCTGGCGGCGGATGCATGGCAGCCTGCGGGGCGATCCGCAGGCGCCGGGTGGCCGCGATGTGATCATGCTGTGGAGCGATGTGACGGAGGCGCATCAGCGGCTGGTGGAGAATGCGCAGGCCAGTCGGTTGATCACGCTGGGAGAAATGGCGAGTGGCATCGCCCATGAGCTGAACCAGCCGCTGGCTGCGATTGCCCTGCTGACCGCCACCGCCGCGGCCGGGCTGGAGGGGATGGCCGCGGCACCGGCCGACCTGCTGCGCAACCTTGACCGGATCGGCGACCAGGCGATCCGGGCCGGGCGGATCATCCATAGCCTGCATGACATGACCCGGCCGGAGCGGGCCGTGCCGGAGGAGGTGTCGCTCGACGAGATGGTCACGCAGACGCTGTCATTGGTGGGCGCGATGATCAGGGCGGACGGGATTGCCATCGAGGTTCTGCTGCCCGACGGGCTGCCGCGGGTGCGCGGGCAGCGGACGCGGTTGCAGCAGACGCTGATCAATGTTCTCAGCAATGCGCGGTTCGCCCTGCTGAGGACGAAGCCGGGGCGCCCGGCGATCCGCATCGCGGCCGGACGTATCGACGCGGGGGTGGACCTGGTGGTCACCGATAACGGGGGCGGGATACCGGAGGATGTTATCGGCCGGGTATTCGATCCGTTTTTCACCACCAAGGGGCCGGACCAGGGCACCGGGCTGGGCCTGTCGATCGCGCGGGCGGCGATCCGCTCGATGCAGGGGGATATCTCGGTGTGCAACACGGACGACGGGGCGCAGTTTACGCTGCACCTCGTCGCCTGTGTGCCGGAGCCTATGGGCTAGCCGAAGTAGGTGTCTTCGAGGGTGATGCCGGAATAGAAAGTCATCGCGCCGGGCAGGTTGGTGAAGCCTTGCAGGTCTTTCGCCATGGCGTAACCCTGGGCGCGCCAGGCGAGGCCGACGAGGAAGCAGTTGTCGAGCGCGGCCTTGGTGAGGTCGGCATAGATGGCGCGGCGCTTGGCGAAATCGAACTCGGCGCGGCCTTTTTCGAACAACGCGTGGACATCAGGGGTGGGGATGTTGACGGAGCGGGCGTTGTTGGGCGGCAGTTCGCCGTCCAGCACGGTGGCCGCGCCGTCAAAGTCGTTGTTGTCGGTGGTGGTGCCTTGCACGCAGAACTCGTACTGGCCGCGGTTGCCGAGGTTGATGCGGGTGGCCCAGTCCGGCAGGTTGAGGGTGATGTTCATGCCCACGGTGGCGAGGTTCTGCTGCACCACTTCGGCGGTGGATTTGTGCATGCCGTACTGGGCGGTGGAGAGCAGGGTGGCGGAGAAGCCGGTGGCGACGCCGGCTTCCTTGAGGAGGCCCTTGGCGCGATCCGGGTCATAGGACCAATGCTTGGCGGCCTGGGCATCGAAGAACGGGGTGCCGGGCGCGATGGGCAGGCCTTGCAGCGGGTTGCCGCGGCCGAAGAAGGCGGCGTTGACGATTTCCTCGCGCTTGATGCTGTAGGCGACGGCCTGGCGGATGCGCTTGTCCTTGAAGGGGCCGTTGCCGTTGAAGCTCAGCGCCATGAAGGGGCCGTCGACGTTGGTCATCTTGAGCTTGGGATCGGCCTCGATGGAGGTCATCGACTGCCAGGGGACGTATTCGATGATGTCGACATCGCCGGCCTGGAGGGCCGCGACGCGGAGGTTCTCATCGGCGTAGGCGACGAAGCGGATGGATTTCAGTTTCGGCGCGCCCGGGCGGTAGAATTTCGGGTTGGCGGCGAGATCGATCGAGACGCCCTTTTCCTGGGTGGCGATGGCGTAGGGGCCGACGGTGACGGCGGTGCCGCCGTTGTCGGTGGAGCCCTTGGCGACGATGGGCATGTGCGGGCTGGCGAGCCACTCGGGCAGCATGACGTTGGGGGATTTCAGCACCACCCGCACGGTATGGGCATCCGGCGTTTCGATGCTGGCGACGGACTGGAACTGGTTCTTCATGAAGGCGGTGGATTTTTCGCCGGCGACCTGTTCCAGCGTCCATTTCACGTCATCGGCGGTGACTTTGGCGCCGTTGCTGAAGGTGGCGTCGCGCAGTTTGAATACCCAGGTATTGGCGCCGTCGAGCGCCCAGCTTTCGGCGAGTTCGGGGCGCAGGAGGCCCTTGGAGTCGTAGGAGGCGAGGCCGCGCATGATGCAGTACTTCACCGTGACCTGGGCGGTGCCGGTGTTGGCCCAGGGCAGCAGGTTGGGCGGGAAGGTGGAGAGGCCGAACGTCAGCGTGCCCGGGGCGCGGGCGGCGCGGGCCTCGCGGCCGAGCAGCGGCAGGGCGGCGCCGGCGGCGAGGATCGAACGGCGGGAGAGTTGCATCATGGGCTCCATCTTCAATTGGTGATGTCAGGCTGAAACGAACTGGCGCAGCGCCTCGGCGACGCGTGGCACCAGGAGGTCCCACCGCCGGGGCGCGGGGTGGCGGAACAGGCGGAGCGAGGGGTACCAGGGCGAATCCTCGCGTTCGGAGAGCCAGCGCCAGTCGGGCGCGTAGGGGATCATCGACCAGACCGGCCGGCCCATGGCGCCGGCGAAGTGGACGACGGAGGTATCGACCGAGATCAGCAGATCGACATTGGCGAGCACGGCGATGGTGTCCTCGAAATCCTGGATGTCGGCATCGAGGTTGATGAGGGGGGCGGCGCCTTTGTAGCTGGCCATCTGGGCGGTGGCGGGGCCCTTCTGGACCGAGACGAGGGCGATGCCTTCGACCTCGAACAGCGGGGCCAGGGTATCGAGCGTGATGGTGCGGTTGATGTCGTTGTTGTGGGTGGGGCGGCCGGCCCAGGCGATGGCGATGCGCTTGAGGCGGGTGCCGTGCGGGCCGGGGGGCACGCGGGCATCGAGCAGGTCGCGCCAGCGGGCGGCGCGGGCGGGGTCGGCTTGCAGGTAGGCGGTGGCGGCGGGGACGTTTTCGAGCCTGGTGCCGTGCAGGCGGGGCAGGCCGGAGAACGGGCAGTAGCAGTTGAAGGGGCCGATCAGGTCCCAGCGCATGACGATGGGGATGCCGGGGTACATGCGCGCCAGGGTGGGCTCCATTTCGCTGGAGCAGGCGATGGTGATGTCCACCGCGCGGGTTTTGGCCCACGAGATGTAGCGGGCGAACATCACCACATCGCCGAAGCCTTGGTCACCCACCAGGAGCAGGCGTTCGCCGGCGGCAAGCTGGCGGCCGTCCCATTGCGGGCGGTCGGACTTGGGCATCAGGGGCTGGGCGCCGGGGATCTGGTAGCGCCATTCGTAATGGTCCCAGCCCGGCCCCATGTCGCCCTTCATCAGCAGGGCCTGGCCGAGTTTCATGTGGGCCTGCGGCAGGTTAGGCCGCAGGTCGATCGCGTGGCGGGCGGCGGCGATGCAGGCGTCGATCTCCAGGCGGTCGAACAGGACCATGGCGAGGTTGAAGGGGCCGAGCGGGTCCGCCGGATCGAGCGTGATGGCGCGCCGCGCGGCGATGACGGCTTCATCGAGCCGGCACTGCATGCGGTAGACTTCGGAGAGGTTGCGGTAGTGGGTGGATTTGCCGCCGCCGAGCTGGATGGAGCGTTCCATCAGTTCGCAGGCCTCGGGGATGCGGCCGCGGCGGAACATGATGAGGCCCTTGGTGTGCAGGGCCTCGGGCTGGTTGGGCATGGTGGCGAGGACGTGCCCGATCATGCGCTCGGCGGCGTCGATCCGGCCGGCTTCGAGGTATTCGTGGGCGATGGTGAAGATTTCGGCCGCCGGGACCGGCACGGTGAGCGGGCCGGGGCGGGCGGCGGGCACAGGTGCGGGCGCGGGGGTGGGCGGCTTGATGACTTGCGCCATCGGCATGGGCTGCTGGAACGATACGGAAAATCCGGACACGGTACACTCGCTTGCTACGCAGAAGTGTGACGTTAGCCGACCGCATGGCCTGGCGGAAACCACCAATCTCGCCAGCGGCGCCAGGATTGCCTAACGTGGCGGCCAATGTATTGGAGCGACGGTCATGAAGGTCTTTTTCGCCACCCTTGCCACCGAAACCAACACCTTTTCACCGATCCCGACCGGGCGGGCGGCGTTCATGTCGGATCGCGACTGGTTTCGCACCGGCGGCAGCCTGCATCCGCCGACATTGGGCAACCGGGCGCTGATCGAGTGGCGCCAGCGGGCGGTGGCGGATGGGCATGAGATCGCCGAAAGCATCTGCGCCTCGGCCCAGCCGGCCGGCACCACGTTGCGCAATATCTATGAGGAACTGCGCGACATGATCCTCACCGATCTCGCCGCGGCGATGCCGGTGGATGTGGTGCTGCTCAACATGCATGGCGCGATGGTGGCGGATGGCTATGACGATGCCGAGGGCGATACGCTGGCGCGGGTGCGCGAGGTCGTGGGGCCGTTGGCGACGATCGGGATCGAGTTGGACCTGCACTGCCATCTCACCGAACTGATGCGCACCAATGCCGACGCGATCATCACCTACAAGGAATATCCGCATATCGACGTGGCGGAGCGGGCGGCGGAACTCTACAGCCTGTGCACCCGCGCCCAGCGCGGCGAGGTGAAGCCGGTGATGGCGTATCACGACTGCCGGATGATCTCGATGTGGCGCACCACGGTGGAGCCGATGAAGAGTTTCGTGGCGCGGATGGCCGCGCTGGAGGGGCATGACGGCATCCTCTCGGTGTCCTTCGGGCATGGGTTTCCGTGGGGGGATGTGCCGGAGGTGGGGGCCAAGATGGTGGTGATCGCCGATGGCGACGCGGCCAAGGCGCAGGCGTTGGCGAGCAAGTTGGGCGAGGAGATCTGGAAAATCCGCGAGGAGTGCTTCCCGCGCCATGACACCATCGATGGTGGGATCGACGCGGCGCTGGCGGCGGCGGGCGGGCCGATCGTGCTGGCCGATGTGGCGGACAACGCGGGGGGCGGGGCGCCGTCCGACAATACCGCGATCCTGCGCCGGCTGGTGGATCGGGGCGTGCAGGGCGCGGTGATCGGGTGTTTCTGGGACCCGATTTCGGTGCAGTTCTGCATGGAGGCCGGGGTGGGGGCGACGTTCGATCTGCGCATCGGCGGCAAGTGCGGGGTGGCTTCGGGCGATCCCGTGGACCTCAAGGTGACGGTGATGGCGTTGCGCGATCATCATTCGCAGGGCGGGCTGTCGGGCGGGCGGGCGAATATGGGGGCGAGTGCGTGGGTACGGGCGGGGGGGATCGATATCGTGTTGAACTCCACGCGCACCCAGGTGTTCCAGCCCGACGCGTTCACCGGGATGGGCTGCAACCTGGCGGACAAGAAGATCGTGGTGGTGAAGTCCACCCAGCATTTCCATGCCGGGTTCGCGCCGATTGCCCGCGAGGTGCGGTATGTGGCGGCGCCGGGGGCGATCGGGCCGGATTTTGCGGCGATCCCGTTCACCAAGCGCACTATTCCGTACTGGCCGCGGGTGGCGAACCCGTGGGCGACCAATGCGCCGTAGATGAGCGAAAGCGCGCATTGGGCGGCGCATCCCAAGGGGTTCGCCGCCCTGATGGCTGGTGTGCCGGGCGATCCGGCGGCATTCGCGCGGATCATGGCGAGCACCGGGGCGGCGGAGCGGCGCTATGCGATCCTGTTTCCGCCGCGTTCGGGCAGCACCTGGCTGGCGCTGCGGTTGCGGGCGAGCGGGGTGCTGGGCTCGCCGTTGGAGTATCTGCATCCCGATCAGTCCGAGCGGCATGTGCGCGAGGCGGGGACCACTGATCCGGCTGGGTTTTTCGAGGTGCTGTTGCGGCGCTACAAGACGCCGAACGGGGTGTTCGGGCTGAAGCTGCGCGGGCTTGATGTGCATTTGTTCGGCGAGGCGGCGTTTTTCGCGGCGATGGGGGCGCAGGCGCGATACTTCTGTTTGTGGCGGGAGGATATCGTGGCGCAGGGGGTGTCATTGTATCGCGCCGTCGCCAGCCAGCGGTGGCACTCCTATGAGCCGGCGCGGCCGCCGCCGGCGTATGATGCGGATGCCATCGCCAAGTGGGTGGGGCATGTGGCGGATATGGAGAACATGAACGAGCGGCTGTTGCGGCGGCGCGGGATTGTGGCGCCCAGGCTGCGGTATGAGGATTTCATTGGCGATGCGGAGGGGGGGGTGGCGCGGTTTGCCGCCGAACTCGGGGTATCGCTCGATGCGGCGCCGGCGGTTGTACCGGGGCGGCGGGAGCTGACGCGGATCGCCGATGGGTGGAACGCCGCGGCGCAGGCGCGGTTCCGGGCGGAGCGGGGGGATTTTGTGGCCGAGGTGATGGGGCGGCGGCTGGTGCTGGGCGCGGCGTAGGCGGGATTTCGTGCTTGCAACGGGGCGCGGGTGGGCGTCTACCGGAGGGGCTGGCAGGTCCGGCTGCCGCGACACGCCCGGTGCAGTGCGAGACGCTTCACATCAGGAAGGTTCATGGCCATGGGCAAAGGCGACAATCAGCGCGGCAATCGCGAGGCCAAGAAGCCGAAGAAGGACAAGACCGTCATCGCGACGACGACGTCGTTCATCAAGCCGCAGGGCGCGCCCGCGAAACCGGCGGGCAAGCCGGCGAAGTAAGGCAGGGCTTCTTTTTGAAAAAAGAAGCAAAAATTTTTTTATCCAATGGCTTCGCCGCTCCCCCTGGAAGGGGCGAAGCCAGCGGGTAAAGGTTTTTGGTTCTTTTTTTGAAAAAAGAACGACTTGCTTGGGATCAATGCCCCCCGAGCGGCACCAGATGCGACAGAAACGTCTCGGCACAAGCGCGCCAGGAAAACCGTTCGGCATGGGCGCGACAGGCGCTGCGGTTGGCGTTGAGCGCGTTGAGGGCGGCTGTCCGCAGGTCGTCATCCACCGCGCCGATGGGGCCGGCGGCTTGGGCGAGGACATCCTTCGGGCCGGTGACGTTGTAGGCGGCGACGGGAGTTCCGCAGGCCAGGGATTCGAGGATGACGAGGCCGAAGGTGTCGGTGCGGCTGGGGAACACGAACACGTCGGCGCCGGCGTAGGCCTGGGCGAGGGCGGCGCCGTAGCGCGGGCCGGTGAAGGTGACGGCGGGGTAGTCGCGCTGGAGATTGGCGAGTTGGGGGCCGCCGCCGACCACCACTTTCGAGCCGGGCAGGTCGAGATCGAGGAAGGCGCGGATGTTCTTCTCGACGGCGACGCGGCCGACATAGGCGAAGATGGGGCGGGGCAGGTTCCAGGTTTCGGCGGGCTGGGGCTTGAAGAGGTCGAGATCGACGCCGCGGGACCAGGTGCGGACGTATTTGAAGCCGCGGCCGGCGAGTTCCTCGCGCAGGCTTTGGGTGGCCACCATCATGCCCTGGCCGGAGCCGTGGAAGCGGCGGAGGAAGCGGTAGGCGAGGCCGGTGGGGAGGCCGATGCGGGCCTGGACGTATTCGGGGAAGCGGGTGTGGAAGGCGGTGGTGAAGGCGCAGCCGCGCTTTTTCGCCCAGGCGCGGGCGGCGAGGCCGAGGGGGCCTTCGGTTGCGATGTGCAGGGCGTCGGGCGCGAAGGCCTCGATGATGCGGTTGAGGCGGCGGCGGGGGAACAGCGAGAGGCGGATGTCGGGGTAGGTGGGGCAGGGCAGCGTGGTGAAGCGGTCGGGGCCGACGACATCGACGGTATGGCCGAGAGCGCGCAGTTCGAGGGCAACGGTTTCGAGGGTGCGGACGACGCCGTTGACCTGGGGGCGCCAGGCGTCCGAGACGATCATGATGCGGGCGGGCAGCGGGCCGACGGCGAGCAGCCGTGCCCGGTGTTCGTCGCGTTCCTGCTCGGTCAACGGGTCAGGCCGCCTGGGGGATGCGGCTGGCGGGGGCGGCGAGGAAGGACAGGCGGTGGAGTGCCGCCCAGTCGATCAGTTCCAGCCGACCGTCGTGGTGTTCGACCAGGGCGGTGCAGCTTTCCACCCAGTCGCCATCGTTGATGTAGAGGACGCCGTTGACCTGGCGCATTTCGGCGTGGTGGATGTGGCCGCAGACGACGCCATCGAGGCCGCGGCGGCGGGCTTCGGCGGCGAGGGCCACCTCGAAGCGGTCGATGGCTTTGACGGCTTCCTTGACCTGGCGTTTCAGCCAGGCGGAGAGCGACCAGTAGGGGTAGCCGAGTTTGCGGCGGACGGCGTTGAACCAGCGGTTGACCACCAGGGCGCCGGTGTAGGCCCAGTCACCCAGCAGGGCGAGGAACTTGGCGTAGCGGACCACGCTGTCGAATTCGTCGCCGTGCATGACGAGGAGACGCCGGCCGTCGGCGGTTTGGTGGATGGCGTCCTGGCGGAGCTTGATGCCGCCCACTTCGAGGCCGAGGGGCAGCCATGCGCGGAAAATTTCGTCGTGGTTGCCCGGGATGTAGGTGACCTCGGTGCCGCCGCGGGCCATGCGCAGGACGAGGCGGAGCACTTCGTCATGCATCGCGTCCCAGTACCAGGACTTGCGCAGGCGCCAGCCGTCGATGATGTCACCGACCAGATAGAGGTGATCGCAGCGGGTGTGGCGGAGGAAATCGGCGAGGAAATCCGCCCGGCAGCCGCGGGTGCCCAGATGCGTGTCCGAGATGAACACGGAGCGGTAGGTGGTGGCGTGCGCCGGCGCGAGTGCGTTCATGGGGGGAGGCTGTAGCGGCGGCCGTCGCGCCGCCGAAGTGAAGTTTCGATGACGCGGGCGCAATCAAGTGGGGCCGGGCGATATCATCGAACTGCCATAAAACGGTCATTCTCGTGACCTGTGATGCGGGCATTGGAAAGGTTTGGGCAAGGCGTCCATGCCAGGCTCCAGGCGGCGCAGAGGCGGGTCAGAGCAACCGATGATGATCGTATACAACCCCGCGGCGGGGCAGCGCCGGGCGCAGCGGCTGTGGCGGGTGCTGGATATTCTTGCCAATAGCGGGCTGCGGATCGAACTCGCGGAGACCGAGCGGCCCGGCCATGCCACCGAACTGGCGCGCCGGGCGGCGGAGGCGGGGGTGCCGCTGATCGTGGCGGCCGGCGGCGATGGCACCATCGCCGAGGTGGCCAACGGGTTGTCGGGCAGTGCGTGCCGGCTGGGGATCATCCCGCTGGGGACGGCGAATGTGCTGGCGCATGAGTTGGGGTTGCCGATCGCGCCGCGTGCTGTGGCCGCCGCGCTGGCGTTCGGGCGGACGCGGGAGGTGTGGCCGGGGCGAGCGGAGGGGGCGGGCGGGGAGTTGCTGTTCGTGCAGATGCTCGGCGCCGGGCTTGATGCGCAGGTGGTGCATCATCTGCCGCTGGCGCTGAAGAAGCGGATCGGGCGCGGGGCGTATGTGACGCAGACGTTGCGCGAGATCGCCCGCTACAAGTTTCCGCCGATCCGGGTGGTGCTGGATGGGGTGGAGACCGAGGCGTCCAGCGTGATTGTCACCAAGGGGCGGCTGTATGCCGGCGCCTATACGCTGGCGCCGGGGGCGACGCCGACGGAGCGCGGGTTCTCGGTGGTGTTGTTCGACAAGCCCGGGGCGGCGGCGGCGCTGATGTATGGCGCGGCGTTGCCGTTGAATATGATTTCGCGGATGCCCGGGGTGCGGGTGGTGCGGGCGAGCGAGATCGATATCATTTCCGACCATATTCCGGCGCAGGCGGATGGCGATTGCGCCGGGATCGGGCCGTTGCACATCACCGATGCGGCGCGGCCGATGAATGTGGTGATGAACTAGGCCAGCGGTTTCTCCAGGTCCACGAAGGTGTTGTGGGCGTAGCCTGCGTGGGCGTGCTCGGCGACTTCGATGAAGCCGAGGCTGGCGAACAGGCGGCGGTTGTCGGTGAAGGCGAGGCGGGTGGAGAGCAGCAGGGTGCGGTGGCCGCGGGCGCGGGCGGCGGCTTCGGCGGCGGCGATCAGGGCCTTGGCGATGCCGTGGCCGCGATGGGCGGGGCTGACCGAGAGGCGGCCGGCGTAGAGGCCGGTGGGTTTGTCCTGCCAGAGTATGGCGCCGGCCAGGGTGCCGTCGATGTCCGCGCCGGCGCCGCCGCCGTTTTCGATGAGTCTGGCGACGTTTTCGGCGGTTTCGCGGAGTGCGGAGGGCGGTGGGTCGACCGGGGCGGAGAGGGCGGCGAAGGCGGTTCGGATGAGGGCGGCGACGGGTTCGGCGTCGGCTGCTGTCAGGGTACGCACGATCATCGCCGCGGGTCCTTGCGTTCGTCGGTGAGGTTGGCGCCGCGCCTTGCGGCCCGGCGCAGGCGGGGTTTGGGTTGCGGGCTGGTGGCGTCGAGCAGGGCATGCACGGCGGCGACGGTTTCGGGCGGCAGGCGGTGGATGCTGTGGGCGAGCCGGTTGGCCAAAGCGGTCTGCTCGGGGGTGAGGCCGGCGGTGTCCACCACGACGCGGGGGTGGGAGAGGCGGGCCAGGGCCGCGAGATCCTCCGCCTGGTCCCAGATGAGGCCGAATACGTCGCAGACCTGGTGGACCAGGCCGGGGGAGGGGGCGCCGCGCTTGCCGTGTTCGAGGGCGGAGAGGTAGGCGGCGGAGATTTGCAGGCGGGCGGCGCAGTCCTTCTGCGTCATCTCGCGTTCGGCGCGCAGGGCGCGGATGCGGGCGCCAAAGGGAGTCATTTCGGGCGGCGCAGCAGCAGGCGCACCGAGCCGGAATTGGCGGCGTGCGGGTGGCTGGCGGCGAGGACCAGGGGGCGCAAGGCGGGGAGGTTGAGCCAGAGCGGGAATTCGCGCTTGAGGATGCCGCCGTGTTCGCCCGAGCCGCGGCCGGTGATGACTTCGACGCAGCGGACGTGGTCGGCGTGGGCGTTGTGGAGGAAGGCGTGGAGGGCGTGGAAGGCGCGCTGGGCGGTGCGGCCGTGGAGATCGAGGGTGCGCTGGGCGGTGAGTTTACCAGAGCGGAAGCGGTTCCAACTCGAATTGTCGAGCCCGCCGGGCTGGTTGCCGACTGCGATGGAGGAGGGGCTGGAGGGCGCCGGGCGGGGGCTGGTGGGATGGGCGGGGTGCTGGATGGGGGCGGCGATGGCGGGGGTGGGGATAGGTTCGGGGGCGGGGATGGGCGCGCGGCCGGCCAAGGGCGTGATGCGGCTGGCGTAATTGGCCCACTCGCGCACGTCCGTCTCGCTCAGGGTTTTACGCGCGCGCAGGGCCATGGGAGTTAGGCTAGGGCGGTGGGGTCGTCATCCACCAGCAATACGTGCAGGCGGCGGGGGCCGTGGGCGCCGAGTTCGAGGGTGCTTTCGATGTCGGCCGAGCGGGAGGGGCCGGTGACCAGCATGACGTTGCGGGGCATGAAGCCGCCGCTGCGTTCGTCGTGGCTTTCGGCGCGCAGCAGGTCCCACGCCTCCTCGTAGGCGCCGACGATGCGGCTGGCGCGCAGGACCACCATGAAGGTGTCCGACAGCAGGTTCAGCGTGGTCGGCCGTTCCGGCGCGGCGGGGAGCATGAGGGTGCCGGTTTCGGCGATGGCGGCGTAGCCGTGTTGCAGGCTGACGAGGTCGGTGGATTGGGCGCGGCCGGGGCGCTGGGTGAGCAAGGGGCGCTCGGACCAGGGGATGGCGGCCAGTTCGGGGTGCGGCGCCATGGCGAAATCGGTCGGCAGGTTCTGCGCCGCGAGGTAGTCGGCGATGGCGGCGGGGATGGCGGCGAGATCGGGCACGCGGGTGAAGGTGCCGAACTCCTTTTCGATGTTGCGCAGGAACAGGGCGATCTGCTCGGGACGGGGGACGCGGCTGCGGGCGGGGATGAGGTGGCGCGGGTGGGCCGTCATGCGGGCGCGCAGGGCCATCGCCTGGTCCTCCGGCAGGGGGCCGCGGCGCAGGCCACGGCGGATGGCGCCGAGGATGATGTGCTTGCTCATGAGTTTTTCTCCCGCTGCTCGCGGGCATAGCGGGCGAAGAAGGTTTCGCCCTCGGGGGCCGGCAGGTCTCGCCCGTCGGTCCAGCCGGAGGCGAAGGGGAGCCACTGGAAGCGGCCCTTGCGGCGGCCGAGCCGGCCGAGGATGGCGGCGCCGATGCGGGTGGCGAGGCGGTAGAAGCCGGGGCGGCGGGCGAACCAGGCCCAGAGGGCGAGGTTGGTGCGGGACGATTGCGGGCTCAGATGGCGTTCGAACTCGCGCTCGCGCCAGTGCCGCATCAGTTTGGGCAGCGGGATTTTCACCGGGCAGACGCTTTCGCATTTGCCGCAGAAGGTGCTGGCGTTGGGCAAATGGCCGGCCTTGTCGACGCCGATGAGGGAGGGGGTGAGCACGCTGCCCATCGGGCCCGGATAGACCCAGCCGTAGGAGTGGCCGCCGACGGTGAAATAGACCGGGCAGTGGTTCATGCAGGCGGCGCAGCGGATGCAGCGCAGCATCTCCTGGAACTCGGTGCCGAGCATGTTGGAGCGGCCGTTGTCGATCAGCACGACATGGTATTCGCCGGGGCCGTCGAGATCATGCTGGCGGCGGGCGCCGGTGGAGAAGGTGGTGTAGACCGAGAAATCCTGCCCGGTGGCGGAGCGGGCGAGCAGGCGGAGCAGGGAGGTCGCGTCCTCGAGCGTGGGCACCACCTTCTCGATGCTGGCGAGCGCGATATGCACCTTCGGCAGCGTCTGCGTGAGGTCGCCATTGCCCTCGTTGGTGACGATGACGGAGGAGCCGGTTTCGGCGATGAGGAAATTGGCGCCGGTGATGCCGACATCGGCGGCGAGGAATTTCTCGCGCAGCCGGGTGCGGGCCTCGGTGAGGATGTCGCGCCGCTCATTGAACACGCGATCGGCCGGCAGGTCGGTATGGACCTTGCGGAAACTCTCCTCCCAGTCCTCGCGGTTGAGGTGGAAGGCGGGCGCGATGATGTGGCTGGGGCCCTCGTCGCGGATTTGCAGGATGTATTCGCCGAGATCGGTTTCGACCGGGGCGATGCCGTGCTTCTCCAGGTGCTCGTTGATGCCGAGCTCTTCGGAAATCATCGACTTGCCCTTGGTGACGGTGCGGGCGCCGGCGTCCTGGCAGATTTTCAGCACCGCGGCGCGGGCTTCGTCGGCGGTGCTGCACCAGTGCACGTGGCCGCCGGCCTTCTCGACATTGGCGGCCCAGGTTTCCAGGTAGAAATCGAGATGGGCGAGCGTGTGGTTCTTGATATCGCGTCCGATATCGCGGAGCTGTTCGAACTCCGGCAGGTTGGCAACGGCGGCGCCACGGCGGCCGGCGAAGGAGGGGCGGGTGAAGTCGAGCGCCTTTTGCAGGCGGGTATCGGCCAGGGCGTGGGTGACGTTGGCCTTGAACTTCGGGGAGTTGATGTGCATCAGCCGCGCCCCTCGCCGATGGGTGGCAGATCGCCTGTGATGCCCGCCAGCACTTCGGCGACGTGGCGGGTTTTCACGGGTGACCCCTCGCGCTTCAGGCGGCCGGCCATGTTGAGCAGGCAGCCCATGTCGCCGGCCAGCAGCGTGTCGGCCCCGGTGGCGGCGATGGACTTGGTCTTGTCGCTCACCATGCGCACGGAGATCTCCGGATATTTCACGCAGAACGTGCCACCGAAGCCGCAGCACACCTCGGCGTCGGCGAGTTCGGTGAGCTTGAGGCCGTCGACCGAGGCGAGCAGCGCGCGCGGCTGGGCCTTGATGCCGAGCTCGCGCAGGCCAGCGCAGGAGTCGTGATAGGTCACGGTGCCGGCATAGGCGGCATCGACCGACTTCACGCCCATCACATCGGTGAGGAAGCTCACCAGCTCATAGGTGCGGGCGGCGAGCGCGTCGGCGCGGGCTGACGTGTTGGGGTCGTCATCGAACAAATGCGGCATGTGTTCTCGCAGCATTCCGCCGCAGGAGCCGGAGGGGACGACGACGTAGTCATAGCCGCCGAAGGCATCGAGCAGGCCGCGGCACAGCTCCCGCGCGGTGGCGCGATCGCCGCTGTTATAGGCCGGCTGGCCGCAGCAGGTCTGGGCGCGCGGCACCTCGACATGGCATCCCGCCTGCTCCAGCAGCTTGATCGCCGCGAATCCGACGCTTGGCCGGTGCAGGTCCACGAGACAGGTGACGAAAAGGGCGACGCGGGGTTTGGTGTTCGGCATGGCCTCATTCTAAGCGCTCGGCGGCAAAAGACGAGGGGAGAGCGGCCAATCGCGCTTCGGCAATTGCGACATAAGCGGGATCCACCTCGATCCCTATGGCATCAGCCCCCTCCAGCACCGAGGCGACCAGCGTGGTGCCGGTGCCCATGAAGGGGTCGAGCACCACGGCGCCGGGGCGGCCGTGCAGGCGGATGCACCAGCGCGGCAGGTCGACCGGGAAGGTGCCGGGGTGGTGGAACTTCTCGGCGCGGCTTTGCACGGTGTCGTAGGGGATGAACCAGGTGTTGCCGCGGCAGCGCAGATCCCGCGCATGGCCGCGCCGGGCGATGTTGGATTTGTCCTTGAACGGCACGCCGATCGCCAGACGGTCGAGCTTCACGTTGCCGTCCTGGGTCAGGTGGAAAATGTGCTCATGGGCATGGTTGAGGAAGCGCGCGCCGCCGACCGGCTTGTAGTGGCCGAGCGAGTCGCCGGGAGTGGCGATCGACTTGATCCAGGTGATGTGGTTCTGCAGCGCGAAGAGGGGCCGCAGCCGTACGATCAGCTCGAAGGGCAGCCAGGGCCGGGCGGAGGAGCCGGAGATGTTGAGGAAGAATGAGGCACCCGGCCGCATGACCCGCCGCACTGCCTCGGCCACCCGCACCATCCAGTCGAGATACTCGACCTCTTCGCGGCTGTCGCGGTAGGTGGCGTAGCCGAGGCCGAGATTATAGGGCGGCGAGGTGACGACGACGTCGACCGATGCTTCCGGCAGGGTCGCGAGTACGTCGAGGCAGTCGCCGCACAGAAGCCGGGCCGGGCTCACTGTGTGGAAGCAGATTGGGCCGAGGCGGTTTGGGCGAATTTCGGCAGCAGGATGTATTCCGTGCCCTGCTGGCGCATCCGCCCCGCGCGTTCCTCGGCGTCGCGGCCCCAGCCGAAGAAGATGTCGGTGCGCACCGCACCCTTGATGGCGCCACCGAGGTCCTGCGCCATCATCAGGCGTTGCAGGCTGGTGCCGTCGAGCGGGTCCCGCGTGTCGATCCAGACGGGGGTGCCGAGGGGAATCACGCTTTTGTCCACCGCCGCCGAGCGCATCGGCGAGAGCGGCGCGCCCAGCGCGCCAGGCGGGCCGGCATCTGGCGCCATGCCGGTGAGCTCGCGGAAGAACACGTAGGAGGGGTTCATGTTCATCACCCCATGCGCCTCCTTGGGGTGCGCCACCAGCCAGGCGCGGATGGTCTGCATCGAGACCTGCTCCAGCGTCATCTCGCCGCGATCCACCAGCACGCGGCCGATCGGCACATAGGCCTGTCCGTTCTGCCCGTCATAGGACACCCGCACCACCCGGTTGTCCGGCAGCACCACGCGGCCGGCGCCCTGGATTTGCAGGAAGAAGGCGTCGATCGGGTCAGCCAGCCAAAGGAATTCCAGGCTCTTCTTGCGCAGCGCGCCATTCTCGATCTGGGCGCGGGTAAAATACGGGTTGGTCCGCGGGCTGGCCGGCAGGTCGTTGGGGCGACGGTAGAGCGGCACCTTGTAGGTGGCGTTCGGCGCACGGGCGCCGCGCATCTCGGGCTCGTAAT
>CAIMWH010000071.1 GCA_903845065.1 uncultured Rhodospirillales bacterium
CCCATCACCGCTCGCGGCTGGGGCCGTGGCCTTCAGTTGATGCCGGCTATCTTGCGCCGCAGGCAATCGATCGCGCCATGGTGCCGTCGCGCCAATAGACTGGCTTCGCCAGCGAACCGGCCAACATGCGCCCTCAACCGAAGGCCATCGCCCCAACCGCGAGCAGTGATGGGATCAAAGGGGCGGAGGCCCCTTTGCCGGCGGAGCCTTGCTTCGCTCTATCCCTTCACGCCTCCGCCGGCTGATGCGCCGGGGTCACATGCGCGCTCACCGAAGCATACTTCGCACACGCGAACAGAATAGCGGCCACCCCGAGGTAGGACAGCGCCACCGCCGGCGAGCGGCCGAAGCCGATGCCTTCGCCGTGGATGAAGCCGAAGAAGGTGAGGATGGCGCCAGCGGTGGCGAAGGCCGCGGCTTTGACGAGTTCGCGGTCGATGATGAACACGGTGACGGCGCCGAGGATGATGCCGGCCAGGGTGGCGCCGCCGCCGAGGGTTTCGAGCCCACTATAGAGTACGCCGACCTGGGCGAGTTTGGCGGTGCCGAGGGCTTGGGCGGAGGTGCCGGCGACGGCGAGGGCATTGTCGATCTGGGTTTTGCCCCAGGCGGCGATTTGCGGCAGCAGGGCGAGCACGATGGCCGGGGCGTGGCGATGCGGGGACTCCTGGAACGCCTGGGAGCCGATCAGCATGCCGATGTAGAGCAGGATCGGCAGGATCGCGACCACCGGGATCAGCGCGCTGATGAGGGCGATGATGCCGAACCAGGTGAGTACCAGCACGATGAGGCCGGTAACGAAGGAGTAGCCGATGCGCCCGCCCATCGCCTTCCAGCCGGGGTGGCCGATGTAGACGGCATTGATGAACGGGTTGCCGAGCAGGCAGCCGATCAGGCTGATCACCCCATCGGCGGTGAGCACCCGCGTGGTGGGGAAGCTGTCCCCGGCGACGGCGGCGGACTCGACGTTATCGAGCGCCTCGATGAGATCGTAGATGCCGAACGGGATGGCGGTGACGAGGATGACGCCGAGGAACTTGAAGCCGGCGAAGGTATGCTCGAAGGCGGGCAGCGGGATGGAGAAGCCGAAATTGGCGAAGGCGCCGCCCACCTTGGCCAGGCTGAGATCGCCGTAGTTGAGCCCCACGATGGTGGAGAGCCAGGCGATGGCGGTGCCGGCCGCGATGGCGACCAGGCCGCCCGGCACGCCGCCGAAATAGCGCACGCCGCCGAACCACGAGGCCAGGATGATGGCGAAGCACACCACGCCGATCACCGGGGTGGAAAACACCTGGGCGGCGGGGCTCATCGAGATGATGGTGATGGAGATGCCGGCGAGCGAGCCGAGCAGGGCGGCGCGGGGGGTGATCTTGCGGACGTAGGGGCCGATGAAACCGCCCGCCATCAACACGAAGCTTTGGATGAACACCCAGGTGAGCCCGGCCTCCCACGCATGCATCGGGTCCCCGGTGGCGAGCTTGATCGGCAGCATCACCACGAAGGTGACGACGAACATGTGCGGCACGCTGAGGCCGGACGGCAGGGCACACACGTCGGCGCGGCCGGTCTGTCGCGCGAGGTTCCAGGCCAGGAAGGCGTAGTAGCCGGTGCTGAGAAACAGCATCAGCCCGAGGGCGGGCAGGATGCGGCCGAACACCAGCGCGTCGGGCATTTGCAGCACGAAGCGCAGCAGGCCGGTGAGCACCAGCACGTTGACCAGGATGTTGGTGCCGAAACCAAACAGGGCGTTCCAGTCACCGGGGACCCATAGTTTCGGTTTGCTCGTCATCGACAGGCTGCCGCTCATCACGCCGCTCCTTTGTACTGGGTTTTGGGTTCGATGGCGGCGATGACCGCGCCGGATGGCGCGACCCAGCCGAAAATGCCGCCCTGGGCCTTGATCATCCGCAGCCCCATCTCGTGGAACTCCGGGAAGTAGGAACCGCAGCAATCCGCCACCACCAGGCAGTCGAACCCGCGATCATTGGCCTCGCGCACGGTGGTGTTGACGCAGACCTCGGTGGTGACGCCGGTGACGACGAGTTGGCTGATGCCGCGATTGTGCAGGATGGCGTGCAGGTCGGTGGCGAAGAAGGCGCCCTTGCCGGGCTTGTCGATCACCGGTTCGCCGGGGAGCGGGTAGAGTTCGGGGATGATGTCGTGGCCCGGTTCGCCGCGCACCAGGATGCGGCCCATGGGGCCGGCGTCGCCGATGGTGGTGGGGCCGTTGCCCCGAGCCTTCTTCGCCGGCGGCAGGTCGGACAAATCGGGCCGGTGGCCTTCGCGGGTGTGGATCACCGGCAGCCCGGCGGCGCGCCAGGCGGCGAGGAGGGCCTGGTTGGGGGCGATGGTGCGGCGGAGCTGGCCGACATCGTTGCCCAGCATGGCGCCGAAGCCGCCGGGCTCCAGGAAGTCCCGCTGCATGTCGATGATGAGCAGGGCCACGGCATCGGGCCGCAGCTCGAACGCGTAAGGTTCCGCCGGAATCGCCATATGCCGTCCCCCTCGGGCCGTAACTTGGCTGCGGCCACGCAACTTTCGGGCCACCCGCGCGGCATGGTTCTTGCGGAACCCCACGGACATTTCCGTGAGGGTTCCATGAAGCGCCGTGTATTCCTGAAGTCCGCCGCCGGGGCGGCCGCGTTGGCCGCGCCCGCGATCAAGCAGGCCGCCGCGCAGCCCGCGCCGACGCGCAACGAGACCCTGATCCTGGTGCAGGAATACGGCCCCAACAGCATGGATATGCAGGGCATCGGCGCCGCCCAGCCGGTGAATGGCGTGTCGCTGAACTGCTACGACACGCTGATCCGCTTCAAGCGCAAGCCGTTCGCCGAGGGCGTGACGGTGTTCGATCTGGAGAACTTCGAGCCCGGGCTGGCCGCAAGCTGGCAGACCGCGAGCGATGGCATGAGCTGCACGTTCAAGCTGCGCGATAATGCCCAATTTCACAGCAAACGCCCAGTTACTGCGCGCGACGTGAAGTGGTCGCTCGATCGTGCTGTCAAAATAGGCGGTTTCGCCACCACGCAGATGGCCGCCGGCAGCCTGGAGAAGCCCGAGCAGTTCGTCGCGGTGGACGACAAGACCTTCCGCATCGATTTTGCCCGCAAGGACAAGCTGACGATGCCGGACCTCGCGGTAACCATCCCGTTCATCATCGACAGCGAGACGGCGATGGCCAATGCGGCGGGCGATCCGCTGGCCAAGGAATACCTGAAAAACAACGTCGCGGGCTCCGGCGCCTTCAAGGTGGAATCCTGGAAGCCGGGCACCGAGACCATCTATGTCCGCAATGATGACTGGGCCTGCGGCGATCTGCCGAAGCTGCGGCGGGTGATCGCGCGGGATATTCCCTCGCCGTCCACCCGCCGGGCGCTGATCGAGCGCGGCGATGCGGATATCTCGTACGGGCTGCCGCCGAAGGATTTCAAGGACCTCGCCGATGCCGGCAAGGTGCGGGTGGCCGCGGTGCCGGTGCCGAACGCGATCTGGTACGTGGCGATGAACACGGCGAATTCGCCGTTCACCGATGTGCGGCTGCGCCAGGCGGTGGCGTGGGCGGTGCCGTACGAGAAGATCATGTCGGCGGCGATGTTCGGCCGTGGCGTGCCGATGTATGGCGGGCCGCAGCCGGTGGCCAAGATCGGCTGGCCGGTGCCGTCGCACTACAAGGTGGACATGGACAAGGCCAAGGCACTGGTGGCGGCCGCCACCGGGGGCGCTGGGCTCACCACCTCGCTGCTGTTCGATGCGGGTTCGGCCACCATCGCCGAGCCGATGGCCATCCTGGTGCAGGAAAGCCTGGCCCAGATCGGCATCAAGGTGGAACTCAACAAGGTGCCGGGGGCGAACTTCCGCGGCGAGTTGAACAAGAAGACGGCGCCGATGGTGATCAACCGCTTCGGCGGCTGGCTCGATTTCCCCGACTACTTCTTCTTCTGGAACTACCACGGCAATAATTCGATCTTCAACGTGGCGTCCTACCAGAACAAGGAGATGGACAAGCTGATCGACGCCGCCCGCTTCGCCCCGGATGCGGCGAGCTATGAGCGCGATGTGCGCGGGTTCCTCGACATGGGGATGGACCAGGTGCCGATGGTGCCGGTTTGCCAGCCGTTCCATGACGTGGCGATGCAGAAATACATCGGCGGCTACCACTACGCGCCGTCCCGTGAGCCGGACTTCCGCTACCTCACCAAGGGCGCCTGACCGCGGAGCGCGCGCCATGCGGGCCATCCTGCTGCGCCTCGTCGGCGCCATCCCGACGCTGTTCGGGGTGGTGCTGGTGACGTTCCTGCTGACCCGCGTGCTGCCCGGCGATACGGCGACGTATTTCGCCGGGCCGACCGCGAGCCCGGAATCCATCGCCCAGATCCGCACCAGCCTGGGGCTGGACCGGCCGCTGCCGGAGCAGTTCTGGCGCTATCTGGTGGATCTCGGGCATGGCGACCTCGGCATGTCCCTCACCACCGGGCAGCCGGTGAAGACAGAACTGGTGAACCGGCTGCCGGCCTCGGCGGAACTCACCTTGTGCGGGCTGCTGCTGGCGATCGGCATCGCCGTGCCGCTCGGCGTGCTGGCGGCGGTGCGGCAGGGTTCGCTGATCGACCATGCCTGCCGGGTGGTGGCGACGGCGGGGGTGTCGCTGCCGGTGTTCTTTACCGGGCTGCTGCTGGTCTACGTGTTCTACTTCCTGCTCGGTTGGAGCCCGGCCCCGCTCGGGCGGCTCGATGCGTTCGCCAGCGCGCCGAAGCAGCATACCGGGTTCTATCTGGTGGATACGCTGTGGGCCGGGGATTTCGAGACCTTCCGTGCCGCGGCGGCGCAGATCATCCTGCCGGCCGGCACGCTGGCGCTGTTCGCGCTGGCGCCGATCGCGCGGATCACCCGCGCCTCGATGCTGGCGGTGCTGGGCTCGGAATTCATTCGCACGGCGCGGGCGAGCGGGCTGTCCGGCCCGACGGTGGTGCTCACCTACGCATTGCGCAACGCGTTGCTGCCGGTGGTGACGGTACTGGGCATGGTGTTCTCCTTCCTGCTCGGCGCCAACGTGCTGGTGGAGAAGGTGTTCGCCTGGCCCGGCATCGGCAGCTACGCCATCGAGGCGCTGATCGCGTCGGACTATGCGCCGGTGCAGGGGTTCGTGCTGACCATGGCGGTGCTCTACGTGTTGCTGAACCTCGCGATCGACCTGGTGAACCGGGCGATCGATCCGCGCGCGCGGCGGGGCGCATGAGCGCGGCCCAGACGAGCACGTTCGCCCATGCGCGGTATGTGCTGGGGGAAAATCCGGTCACCCTGATCGCGGCCCTGCTGTTCGCGGGGTATGCTGCGATGGCGGTGCTGGGTCCGGCGATTGCGCCGTATGATCCGCTGGCGAGCGATACCATGCGGGCGTTGCAGGCGCCGACCTGGGCGCATGTGTTCGGCACGGATCAGTTGGGCCGGGATATCCTGAGCCGGGTGATCGTGGCGGCGCGGGTGGACCTCGGCATCGCGCTGGCCTCGGTGGTGCTGGTGTTCGCCGCCGGCGGGCTGGCGGGGCTGGCGGCGGGGTTTTTCGGCGGCTGGGTGGATGCGGTGGTGGGGCGGATCGCCGACACCATCATGGCGTTCCCGCTGTTCGTGCTGGCGATGGGGATTGTCGCGGCGTTGGGCAACACCATCCCCAACATCGTGCTGGCGACCGCGATCATCAATTTCCCGCTCTATGCCCGGGTGGCGCGGGCGGAAACCATGACGCGGCGCGAGGCCGGGTTCGTCGATGCGGCCCGCCTGTCCGGCCATCGGGACGGGGCGTTGCTGGTGTTGCAGGTGCTGCCGAACATCATGCCGATCATGGTGGTGCAGATGTCATTGACGATGGGCTACGCGATCCTGAACGCGGCCGGGCTGTCGTTCATTGGGCTCGGCGTGCGGCCGCCCACCGCGGAATGGGGGATCATGGTGGCGGAGGGGGCGGGGTTCATCGTGTCGGGCGAGTGGTGGATCGCGTTGTTTCCGGGGGCGACGCTGATGCTGGCGGTGTTCTGCTTCAACCTCCTCGGTGACGGGCTGCGCGATATTGCCGACCCGCGGCGGCGCACATGAGCGCGGTGCTGCGGGTGCAGGATTTGTCGGTGGCGTTCCATACGCGGGGCGGCGTGGTGCGGGCGCTCGATCGGGTGGGGTTCTCGCTTGGCGCCGGGGAAACCATGGCGCTGGTGGGCGAGTCGGGCTCGGGCAAATCGGTGACGGCCTATGCCATCATGGGGTTGCTGGAGGCGGCCGGGCGGGTGACCGGCGGGCAGGCGTGGCTCGGCGAGACCGATCTGCTGGCGGCCGATCTCAGCCGTATTCGCGGGCGGCGAGTGGCGATGATTTTCCAGAACCCGCGCGCCGCCCTCAATCCGATCCGGGCCGTGGGGGCGCAAATCGCCGACGTGCTGCGGCGCCATGGCGGGGCGAGCCGGTTCAATGCCGGGGCGCGGGCGATCGAGGCGTTGCGGGCGGTGGGCATCCCCGATCCGGCGCGGCGGGCCAAGGCGTATCCGTTCGAACTCTCGGGCGGCATGTGCCAGCGCGTGATGATCGCCATCGCGGTGGCCGCCAACCCCGAACTGCTGATCGCCGACGAACCCACCACCGGCCTCGACGTGACCACCCAGGCGGTGGTGATGGACCTCATCCAGGCCATGGCCGCCCGCACCGGGATGGCCACCATCCTCATCACCCATGATCTCGCGCTGGCCGCCGAACGGGCACAGCGGATCGCGGTGATGCATGCCGGGCACGTGGTGGAGGAAGCCGATACCGCCACCCTGCTGGCGCAACCGCGCCACCCCTATACCGCCCGCCTGATCGCCGCCACGCCGACGGCCGCCGGCAGTCTCGATGACCTGCAATCCGTCCCCGGCGGACTGCCCGATCTGCGGCGCGACGACACGCCGCCCTGCCGCTACGCCGCGCGTTGCGAACGGCGGCTGGCGTCCTGCGACGGTGCGTTGTCGGTGCGGGCCTTGGCGCCGGGGCACCAGGTTGCATGCACCAATCCGCTGGAGGCGGCGGCATGACGGCATTGCTCGAACTCATCGGCGTCAGCAAGCGCTTCCCGCTCGGGCGGCGGCGGATGTTCAGCAAGGTGCCGCCGGCCCATGTTCATGCCGTCGATGACGTGAGCCTCGGCGTGGCGCCTGGCGAAACCGTCGGCCTAGTTGGCGAGTCCGGCTGCGGCAAATCCACCCTGGTCCGGCTGATCACCCGGCTGCTCGATGTGACGGACGGCACCATCTCCTTCGATCGGCGCGAGATTTCCGATGTGCCGGCCAAGCTGTTCGCGCGGGATGTGGATCGCACCCATATCCAAATGGTGTTCCAGGACGCCGGCGAAAGCATCAACCCCCGCTTCACCGCCACCGACGCCATCGCCGATCCGCTGCGCCGCCTGCTCCGGCTCAAGGGCGCCGCCCTCCAGTCCCGGGTGGAGGAAGCCGCCCTGCAATGCGGCCTGCCGCTCGAACTGCTCGGCCGCTTTCCGCACCAACTCTCCGGCGGCCAGCGCGCCCGCGTCGGCATCGCCCGCGCCATCGGCACCCGCCCGCGCCTGCTGGTGCTCGACGAACCCACCGCGGCGCTCGATGTTTCCGTGCAGGTGACGGTGCTGAAACTGCTGCAACAGCTCAAGGTGGAACTGGGGCTGAGCTATATCTTCGTCTCGCACGACCTCAACGTGGTGCGCCTGCTGTGCGACCGGGTGGTGGTGATGTACCTCGGCCGCATCGTGGAACAAGGCCCGGCCCAGGCGGTGTTCGACGCCCCATTGCACCCCTATACCCGCAGCCTGATCGCCGCCGTGCCGCGGCTCGACGGCGCCCGCTCCGATGTGCCGCGGCTGACCGGGGAACCGCGTAGCCCGGTTGATCCCGATCCCAATGCGTGCCGGTTCCATGGGCGGTGCCCGGTGGGGGAGGATCGGTGCGGGACGGCGATGCCGGCGCTGCGGGAGTTTGCCGGGGAACGGTTCGCGGCGTGTCATTTGGCGGGGTAGGGAAGCAAGGCTCCGCCGGGCAAGGGGCTCGCCCCTTGCATCCCATTACAGTTCGCGGCTGGGGATATGGACTCCGGGTGTGGGGACGGGCGAAGCCAATTGGAGCGTCCAACCGGCACGATCGTGGCGCGGCAGGGCGCAATGCGTGCGGCGCAAGGAAGCACGGCATCAACTGAAGGCCAGCGACCCAGCCGCGAGCAGTGGCGGGATGCAAGGGGCGGAGGCCCCTTGCCCGGCGGAGCCTTGCTTACCCGTCGATCAGGCTGACATGCGCCGCCACCACCCGCCAGCCTTCCGCCATGCGCACCCATGTCTGCATCTGCCGCCCGATTTTCCCCGGCGCGGTGGCGCGATGGAACAGGGTGGCGGCGATGGCGGTGTCGCGTCCGTAGGCGGTGATCTGGGTGCGGGCGAGGGTTCGGGTGAGGCCGACGGGGGAGCGGCCGGCGCGGAAGGCGGCGATTTCGGCGGGGCCGTAGAGGTTTTCGCCCAGGCCGTAGCGAATGGTGTGGGGGCCGTCCCAGAACAGTTCGTCCAGGGTGGCGACATCGTTGGTAGTGAGCGCGGTTTCGTAGCGGGCGAAGGCGGCGGTGACTTCGGCGACGACGTCGGGGGCGTTGATATCCATCAGGTATCCTGCGGGCGTTGGGCGGCGACGATGCCGGCGGTTTCGAGGTGGTGGGCGATACGCAGGGCGATGTCTTCGCGCCAGGGGGCGGCGATGATTTGCACGCCGGTGGGGAGGGTGCCGGCGATGGGGACGGCGGCGACGGGCAGGCCGATGAAGGAGATCGGCTGGGTGAAGATGCCGAGGTTGGGGCGGACGGGCAATTCGGTGCCGCCGAGGGTGAAGGTTTTCTGGCCCAGCAGGGGCGCGGCACAGGGGGTGCTGGGGGCGATGATGGCGTCCACGTGTTCGAACAGGCGGAGGACGGCGTCGCGATACCAGCGGCGGAATTTCTGGGCCTGGATGACGAGGGTGGCGGGGACCATGGCGCCGGCGATGAGGCGGTCTCGCACGTCGGGGTCGAAGTCGGCGGGGCGGGTGCGCAGGCGGGCGAGATGGAGGGCCGCGCCTTCGGCGGTGGTGATGAGGTAGGCGGCGGCGCGGGCGCGGGCGGCTTCGGGGAGTTCGATGTCGGTGGTGATGCCCAACGCGGTTGCGACGTGGCTGACGGCGCGGTCGGCTTCGGGCGTGAGGTTGGCGCGGAAGTAGCCGCCGGCGCGGGCGATGCGCAGGCCGGCGATACCGGTGGCGAGGGTGGCCGAGACGGGTTCGGGGGCGCGGTTGGCGCAGCCAGGGTCTCCGGCATCGGTGCCCTGCATGGCGTCATAGGAGAGGGCCAGGTCGGTCACGCTGCGGGCGAAGGGGCCGAGGTGGTCGAGGCTGCTGACGAAGGGGAAGCTATTCGTGCGGGGCAGGCGGCCGAAGGTGGGTTTGAGGCCGAAGATGCCGCACAGGGCGGAGGGCACGCGGATGGAGCCGTTGGTGTCGGAGCCGAGGGCGAGCGGCACCAGGCCGCCGGCGACGGCGGCACCGGAGCCGCCGGAGGAGCCGCCGGTCATGCGGGCGGGGTCGTGCGGGTTGCGGGAGGGGCCGTCGTGGCGGTTTTCGCCGGTGAAGTCGTAGGCGTATTCGCCCATGTTGAGGGCGCCGACGAGGATGGCGCCGGCGGCTTCGAGGCGGGCGATGAGGGTAGCGTCGGCGGTGGCGGGAGGGCGCTCGCGGTTGATGGCGCTGCCGGCGCGGGTGGGCAGGCCGGCGACATCGAACAGGTTTTTCACCGCGAAGGGCACGCCGGCGAGGGGGCCGAGGGGCTGGCCGGCGGCACGGGCGGCGTCGATGGCGTCGGCTTGCGCGAGGGCGCGGGGGGCGGTGGTGTCGGTGAAGGCGTTGAGGGTGGGGTTGCGGGCGGCGATGCGGGCCAGGGTGGCCTCGGTGACGGCGCGGGCGGTGGTGCGGCCGGCGGTGACGGCGGCGGTGATTTCGGCGGCGGTTTGCCAGTGGGGCTGGGTCATCGCGTCAGGCCGTGAAGACGGGGGCGGGTTCGGCTTCGTCGGGTAGTTCGAAATCGAGCACCAGGGCGGCCATGCGGAAGGTGACGGCGAGGTTGGTGCGGACGGCCTCGCGCCATTCGGGTTGGATGGCGAGGCCGAGGGCGGCGGCGGAGGCGTCCATGAAGGCGTCGGTTTCGGCGTCGGTCATGTGAGGTCCTTTGCGGCGAGCCAGGCGCGCCAGCCGCCATGGGCGGTGATGTCGGGCGTGCCGGCGAGGGCGGCGGTTTCGGCGAGGAAGCCGAGGCAGGGGCCGTCATCGAGGGCGACGGTGCCGAAGCCGAGGGGCGGGGGCACCTGGGCGAGCAGGGCGCCGATGGCGGCGGTGGGCAGGGCCCAGACTTCGCCGGCGATGGCGGCGCCGGGCGTAGCGCGGGCGAGGCCGGGGCGGGGGCCGAGCGCGTGCAGGCGGTATTCGGGCAGGGTGGCGGCGGCGCGGAGGAAGCGGCCGCCGAGGGCGGTGATCTGGCCATTGAGCGGCAGGCCGGACATGTGGGCGCCGATGCAGAACAGCGCGGTCTCGTCGGCGGCTAGCGGGTCTGTCGGCATCGCGGGGATGTCGGCGGTGAAGGCGCGATGGATGTGCTCGGCGATGGCGGCCAGGCGGCCTTCGGACCAGGCCGGGCCGAGCACGGTGACGCCGACCGGGAGGCCGTCGGCGCCGATGCCGGCGGGGACCGCGATGGCGGCGAGGTCACACAGATTGACGAAGTTGGTGAAGGTGCCGAGGCGGGCGTTGGGGCCGATGGGGTCGGCGGCGAGTTCGGCCAAAGTGGGGCAGAACGGCGCGGTGGGCAGGAGAACGGCCTCGTGGCGGGCAAAAATGTTGGTGGCGAGGCGGCGGACCTGGGCGAGTTGGTGGAAGGCATCGAACGCGTCCACCGTGGCGCGGGTGAAGCCGCCCTCGACGATGGCGCGGGTGACGGGGTGCATGATTTCGGGCCGGTCGGTCACCACGCAGCGCAGGGAGGCGGTGCGTTCGGCGACCCAGGGGCCGTCATAGAGCAGGCGGGCGAGGGCGAGGAACGGGGCGAGGTCGATCGCCTCGGTGGTGAACAGGCCGGCGGCGCGGTGGTAGAGGCGGGTGACTTCGGGCGCGCAGAGGGAGGCCACGTCCGCGATTGCGATGCGGGGGGCGGCGGGCATGGCGGCGCGGCGGAGGTAGCCTTGGGGCAGCGGGCGGGAATAGGGGTCGGTGGCGTCATAGCCGGCGATGACGTGTTGGACGGTCAGCGCGAGATCGACGGTGCCGGCGAAGATCGAGATGGTGTCGACCGAGCGGCAGGCCGGCACCATGCCGGTGGCGGGGATGCTGCCGATGGTGGGTTTCAGGCCGACGATGTTGCCGAATGCGGCGGGCACCCGGCCGGAACCCGCGGTATCCGTCCCGAGGGCGATATCGACGATGCCGGCGGCGACCGCGATGGCGGAGCCCGAGGAGGAGCCGCCTGGCACGTGGGCGGGACTGAACACGTTGCGTGGCACGCCGTAGGGGCTGCGGACGCCGACGAGGCCGGTGGCGAACTGGTCGAGATTGGTTTTGCCCAGCACCAGGGCGCCGGCATCGAGCAGGCGTTGCACGGCGGGGGATGAGCGGTCCGGCGTGTAGGCGTATTCCGGGCAGCCGGCGGTGGTGGGCAGGCCGGCGACGTCGATGTTGTCCTTCACCGCGACGATGCGACCCCAGAGCGGGCGACCCTGGGGGCCCTCGGCTTGCAGGGCCCGGGCAGCGGCGAGGAAGGCGGCGTTCGGCACGCGGGTGATCCAGATCGCCGGATCGGCGGCGGCGGCATCGGCGGCCAGGGCGGCGCGGGCGGCCTTGAGCGGTCCGGCGGTCATGCTGGCTGCGCGTGGCGGGTGGTGCGGCTGTCCGGGGTGTTCATCGGTCCATCTCGGTGTGGCCGGAGATGCGATGCACGCGATATGCCAGCCGGAGGGCGCGCGGATTTCGACGGCGGGCAGCGTTGGCGTTGCCTGCGTTTGAGGCGGATTGGGCAGAAACCGGGCTGCTCAGCCGCAGCCGTTGCCGTGCAGGCGGAAGGCGGCGACCTTGCCTTCGGCGACCTCGAAGGTGGTTTCGCAGGTGAGGATCACCATCTCCTCGGGCCGCACCTCCATGCTGTGGCCGAAGCGGGACCAGCGGGGGGTGAAGGACGGGATGGGGCGGGCATACTGGGTGCGGGTGTCTTCGTAGGCGAGGAAGCGTCTGCCGCCGGCTTCGACCACGCGGGTGGGCACGCCGTTCTGGCGCACCAGTTCATCCTCGGGCTGACCGACGAAGATGGCGGCGTCGGCCTCGCGTTGTTGCAGGGCCTGGCTGGCACAGGCGGTGACGAGGGTGGCGAGCAGCAGGACGGTGATGGTGCGCATGGCAGGGTCCTCCCTACGGCGAATATAGCGGGGCTCAGGCCGGTGGGAGCCACAGCACCTGATCAATTCGTTGTGCGCCGGATGCGATCATCGCCAGGCGATCGAACCCCATGGCGATGCCGGCGGCGGCGGGCATGCCGTGTTCGAGGGCGGCGAGGAAGTCCTCGTCGAGGTTCCAGCCGGGGGAACCGTAGAGTTCGGTGCGGCGGGCACGGTCGGCCTCGAAGCGGGCGCGCTGTTCGGCGGCGTCGGTGAGTTCGACGAAGGCGTTGGCGAGTTCCATGCCGCAGACGAAGAGTTCGAAGCGTTCGGCGACGCGGGGATCGGACGGGTCGCGCCGGGCGAGGGCGGCTTGGGCCGCGGGCCAGTGGGTGAGGAAGGTGGGGCGGTGCTGGCCGATGCGGGGCTCGATGCGTTCGAGCAGGAGGCGGAAGAACAGGTCCTCCCAGGTTTCGTTGTCCCGCAGGCGGGTGCCGGCGGCGGCGGCGAGGGCGGGGGCGTCATCGGCGGTGGCGAGCAGGTTGGCGCCGACATGGGTGGCGAAGGCGTCCTGCAGGGTGAGGCATTCGGGATCGGCGAGATCGGTGGTGATGCCGCGGCAGGTGACGATGGGGGGGAGGACGGCGCGGAGGAGTTCGTGGGTTTCGGCGATCAGGGAGGCCATGTCCGCACCCGGGCGGTACCATTCGAGCATGGTGAATTCGGCGGCGTGCAGGTCACTGCCCTCGCCGTTGCGCCAGACGCGGGCGAGTTGGAAAATCGGGCCGGCGCCGGCCACGAGCAGGCGTTTCATGGCGAATTCAGGGCTGGTGTGGAGCCAGAGAGGGGTGCGTTCGCCGTAGGGGGAGACGCGTTCGGTGCGGAAGGTGGCGAGGTGGACCTCCTCGCCGGGGACGGGGACGGCGTAGGGGGTTTCGACCTCGGTGTAGCCGCGCGCGATGAAGAAGGCGCGGACGGCGGCGGTCAGCAGGGCGCGGCGGCGGAGGAAGGGGAGCCTGGCGGCCAGACTGTCGGGCGTCCAGGGGGGGGATGGTTGCGGCGTCATGGGGGGCAGGATACAGGTTTGGGATGGACAACGTCAGCCCGCCTGATCCCGCGCCGCCCGCGATAACCTTCGCCTTCGAGGCGCGGGTGAGTATCGGTCCGGCGATGGATGCCGGGGAGATCCATGGGTTTCGCCGGCGCATCATCCCCATTACCGGGGGCGTGGTGGAGGGGCCGCGATTGACGGGCACGGTGGTTCCGGGCGGGGCGGACTGGCAGGTGGTGCGCAATGACGGGGTGATCGATCTGACCGCCCGCTACACCATTCGGGCCGAGGACGGCACGTTGATCGGGGTGGTCAACCGCGGGTATCGCCATGCGCCGCCGGAGGTGCTGGCTCGGCTGGCGGCGGGCGAGGCGGTGGACCCGGGGGAAGTGTATTTCCGCACCACGCCGCGGTTCGAGGCGCCGGCGGGGCCGCATGACTGGCTCACCCGGACCATCCTGGTGGCGACGGCGCAGCGGCATTTGACCGGGGTGTTGCTGCGGTTCTTTGCGGTCCTGTAGCGGCTTGCCGGTGGCTGGCCGGCGCGTTACTGTAATCTATGAAACGATTTCGCGCGGCCGGTGGCGTGACGATTGTGGTGGTTCTTGTCTCGGTGCTGGCGGCGGCCAGGCCGGGCGTCGCGTGGGCGGGCGCGCCTGATCCGGTTGTGCCGGTGGAGCCCGCGATAGGGTACGGGGGCATCACGCTGTCGCTGACGCCGCTGGTGACCGTGCCGGCGGAGAACGATATTCCGCAGTATAACCCCATCACCGATCCCGGGCTGCAACAGCCGCTGTCACGGATTTTGTATGCCGATCCGGTGGCGGGGGATGGCGGGCGGTTGTTCGTCAATGTGATCGGGGGGGAGATTTATCAGACCACCGCGCCGGGGGCGGCGCCGTCGCTCTATCTCGATTTGCGGACCCAGAATATCGGGTTTTTTGCCGGGCCCGATCCGGGCAGCAACGGGTTGAACGGGATGGCGTTCAGCCCGAATTTCGCCGGTGATCCGGGCAAGCCGGGCTATGGCAAGCTCTACACTTCGGCCTGGACCACCAACGCCCAAGGCACGCCGGTGGTGGAAATCCGCGAGTGGACCACCACCGATCCGGCGGCGGCCACCTTCAGCGGCACCTCGCGCGCGGTGATGCAGATCGACAACTACACCACCGGGCATGCCAACGGGATGATCGCTTTCAACCCGACGGCGAAGCCGGGCGATGCGGACTATGGCAACCTCTATATCGGCAGTGGCGACGGGCAGTATTTCGATCCGGCCCAGAACGCCCAGAACCTCGGCTCGTTGCAGGGCAAGATGCTGCGGATCAACCCGCTGGAGGGGGCGGACGGGCAGGCCTACACCATCCCGTCCGACAATCCGTATGTGGCGGGCGGGGGGTTGCCGGAGATCTGGGCGTCGGGCCTGCGCAACCCGCAGTCCTTCACCTGGGATGCGGTGACGGGCCAGATGTACATCAACGATATCGGCCAGAACCTGTTCGAGGAGGTGAATGTCGGTATCGCCGGGGCGAACTATGGCTGGGATTTGCGCGAGGGATTGTGGGCGACGGCGCCGGCCTATGGGCTGCCGGCGGATGACGAGCAGGGGTATCCGCTGCCGGTGGGCGATGCCGGGTTTACCTATCCGGTGTGCGGCTACACCCATGGCGAGGGCTACTCGATGGGCAGCGGCATTCTGTATCGCGGCAGCGCGATCCCGGAGCTCGACGGCAAGTACATCATGCAGGATATCGTGACCGGCCGGCTGTTCGCGTGCGATCCGAGCCAGGGCGGCGATGGAACGCTCGCCGCGATGAGCGAGATCCTGCTCGACGAGAACGGGCAGGACATCAACCTCCAACTGAGCTTCGGCTACAACAGCTGGCTGACGAGCCCGCGGGTGGATACGCGGCTGAGCGTGGATGGCGATGGCGAGTTGCTCATGCTGATGAAGGCGGATGGCGGGATTTATCGTCTGGGGCAGGCGGTCGATACGCCGGAGCCGGGTAGTGTGGCGTTGCTCGCGGCCGGGCTGATCGGGTTGGCAGGGCTGCGGCGGCGCGTGGTTGCGGGAGGCAGGCGGCGGGACTAAACGGCCGCCGATGGATGAAGCCCCCGTTGCCCGGACCCTGCGCGATGCCGATGACCTGGTGGCCGCCGGGCTGATCGGTGCCGATGCGCGCGATCCGATCGCGGCGGTGGAGGCACGCTATGCGGTGGCGGTGACGCCGGCGATGCGTGCGTTGATCGAGGACGCGGCGGACCCGATCGCCCGGCAGTTCGTGCCCGATGTGGCGGAGTTGGTGACGGTGGCGCATGAACTGGCGGACCCGATCGGCGATGATGCTCTCTCGCCGGTGAAGGGGATTGTGCATCGCTACCCGGATCGGGCGTTGCTGAAACCGCTGCTGGTGTGTCCGGTGTATTGCCGGTTCTGTTTCCGCCGCGAGCATGTCGGGCCGGATGGGGGGCTGCTGTCGGAGGCGGAACTGGCGGCGGCGTTGGGCTGGATCGCCGCCCGGCCGGCGATCCGCGAGGTGATCCTCACCGGCGGCGATCCGCTGATGCTGTCGCCGCGGCGGCTGGGGGCGATCCTGTCGGCTTTGGCGGCGATGCCGCATGTGGAGATTTTGCGCATCCATTCGCGGGTGCCGCTGGTCGATCCCGGGCGGGTGACGGAGGGGTTGCTTGAGGCGATGACGACCGAGACGCCGCTGTGGCTGGTGGTGCATGCCAATCATGCCCGCGAGTTCACCGCGGACGGGCGGGCGGCGTTGCGGCGTATCCAGGCGCGGGGGGTGCCGTTGCTCGGGCAGTCCGTGCTGCTGCGGGGGGTCAACGACAGCACGGCAGCGTTGGAGGGGCTGTTTCGCGCCATGCTGGCGGCACGGGTGAAGCCGTACTATCTGCATCAGCTCGATCCGGCACCGGGCACCGCGCGGTTTCATGTGCCGATCGCCGAGGGGCAGGCGTTGCTGGCGGCGTTGCGCGGGCGGGTGACGGGGCTCGCGTGGCCGACATATGTGCTTGATATTCCGGGCGGGCACGGCAAGGTGCCGATCGGGCCGGGCTATCTCGAGGGAGCCGGCAGCGTGCGTGATCCCTGGGATGTCAGCCACCGCCTTGCCGGGCCGGATGGTTCGGTCTAGAAGCCGCCCCTTCCACCGTTCCTTGAATTGTTCCGAGAGACTCAGATGAAGCAGCAGGCCAACCTCATCCGTGCCGGCCAGGTGATCGAACATGACGGCCGGCGTTGGACCGTGCTGAAGCAGCAGATCATCACTCCCGGCAAGGGCGGCGCATTCATCCAGGTTGAAATGCGCGACCTGAAGACCGGCAACAAGACCAACGAGCGTTGGCGCACCGCGGATACCGTCGAGCGGCTGATGACGGACAACCGCGAGTTCACCTACTCCTACACCGATGGCGAGAACCTGGTGCTGATGGACCCGGAAACCTTCGAGCAGACGATGGTTCCGCTGACCATCCTGGGCGAGCAGGCGCCGTTTTTGCAGGACAACATGACCGTCGAGGCCGATCTGGTCGAAGGCGATGTGGTGGGTTTGCATCTGCCGCAATCCGTCGTGCTGGAAGTGGTCGAGGCCGATCCGGTGGTGAAGGGGCAGACCGCCACCTCCTCATACAAGCCCGCGATGCTGTCCAACGGGGTGAAGACCATGGTGCCGCCGTTCGTTGAAGCCGGCGAGAAGATCGTCGTGAAGATCGAGGACGCCAGCTACATGGAGCGTTACAAGGGCTAATCACCATGGCCCTTCGTCTTTCCGCCCATATGACGGTGATGCAGAACGCGGCCCAGCGGGCGGCGAAGCGGTTGCTGCGTGATTTCGCCGAGGTTGAGCAGTTGCAGGTGTCCGTGAAGGGGCCTGGGGACTTCGTCAGCCAGGCCGATCTGCGGGCCGAGCAATCCATCCGCGACGATCTCTACAAGGCGCGGCCGGGCTACGCCTTCCTGATGGAGGAAAGCGGGGCCTCGGGCGGGGATGGCTGGACCTGGCGTTGGGTGGTTGATCCGCTCGATGGCACGTCCAACTTCCTGCATGGCATTCCGCACTGGGCGATCTCGATCGGGCTGGAACGCCGGCGGGATGACGGCGTGGTGGAGACGATGGCCGGCATGATCTATTCGCCGACTAACGATGAGATGTTCTGGTCCGAGAAGGGCATCGGGGCGTTCCTCAATGAGCGTCGGCTGCGGGTTTCCGGGCGGCGGGATATGAAGGAAGCGGTGTTCGCGACGGGGATTCCGTTTGCCGCGGTCACGCCGCGGAACCGGCTGGCCTTCGCCCGCACCTTGGGCACGCTGATGCCGCAGGTGGCGGGTATCCGCCGTTTTGGGGCGGCGGCGCTCGATCTGGCGTGGGTGGCGGCGGGTCGGTTCGATGGGTATTGGGAACTCGGCGTGAAGCCGTGGGACGTGACGGCGGGGCTGCTGATGGTGCGTGAGGCCGGTGGCTTTACCGCCGATGTGGCCGGCGGTGATCCGGTGGTGACTGGTGATGTGATCGCGGCCAACCAGTATCTGCATCCGATTCTACTTGAAGCAGTGGCGGACGGCGTGGCGGCGGCAACGCGTTAAATAATCACCACTTCATTGAGCCCCGCTGCCGTGTCGGCTAGGTTGGCGGGGCTCATGAAAAATCTCATCCTCCCTGCTGTATTGCTGGCACTCGCCGGCGCCCCTGCAACCGCGCAGGTGACGGTCAATCCCGGCGCACTCGATCCGGCCAAGCCGGCGAAACCGGCGCCGTCGCAACCACAGGCGCAGCGACCCGCGGCGCGGCCGGTCGCACAGGCGGCGATGCCGACCCCGCCGGCGCCGGCGCCGATGCCGGCCATCGCGGCCGCCCCCCCTGCCCTGCCAGCACTGGCACCAACCGCCAACCCGCCGGCGCAACCGGTTGCCACGCCCGACATGCCGCCGGTGCCGATGGCCGCCCCGCCGCCGCCGGTGCTGCCGCCGCCCACCATCGTGCCGACCCGCCCGCCCGCACCTCCGGGGCCGGCGCCCATCGTGGCGGATGCGCCAGGTGCGGCGACGCCGCTGCCCGATGGGTTGCGGGTGACATTCGGGCCCGGCCGCGGCGATCTCAGTCCCGCCACCGCCGACGCCATCCGCGCCGTTGTCCGGCCTGTCGCCAAGACCGCGACCTTCAATGTGACCAGCCTCGCCGCCGGCGACGGGGACGATGCCTCCGCCGCCCGGCGGCTGTCGCTTTCGCGGGGCCTGGCGATCCGGGCGCTGATGATCGGCGAAGGCGTGGCCTCCACGCGGATCTATGTCCGGGCCCTCGGCGCCAATACCGAGGCCACCGGCACCGCGTCGCCAGATCGTGCCGATATCGCTGTTGTTCCTGATCCCGCGCCCCCAAGGTCCGCCCCATGACCCGACCGACGCAATATCTCTACCGGATGCTGGTGTTCCTGCTTGCGGTGGGCGTGCTGGCGTTTCTGTTGAGTGACGCCCTCATCGTGGCGTTCAACGCCAACCCATTGCTCAATGGGCTCATCATCTTCGTGCTGGTGTTCGGCATTTTCTGGAACCTCCAGCAGGTGACCCGGTTGCGGCGGGAAGTGACCTGGCTGGTGACGTTCCAGCAGGCACGGGCACGGCTGGCAGCGGCACCCGCACCGCGGTTACTGGCGCCGATGGCGAGCATGCTGGCGTCACGGGCGGGCAAGGCGAAGGATGGGCAGGAACGCTTTACCCTCTCGGCGCCGGCAACCCGCTCGCTGCTCGACACCATCGCCAGCCGGTTGGATGAAAGCCGGGAACTTTCCCGCTACACCACCGGGCTGCTGATTTTCCTCGGGTTGCTCGGCACCTTCTGGGGGCTGCTGCTCACCGTGCGGTCCGTCAGCGATGTGATCACCGGGATGTCGGTGGGGTCCGGGGACATAAACGCCCTGTTCGAGCAACTCAAGTCCGGGCTGGCCCAGCCGCTCAAGGGCATGAGCACCGCGTTCTCCTGCTCCATGCTCGGGCTCGCCAGTGCCCTGGTGCTGGGGTTTCTCGATCTCACTGCCGGGCAGGCGCAGAACCGGTTTTTCAATGAACTGGAAGAATGGCTCGCCAGCCTGACCCGGCTCTCCTCCGGCGTGCTCGGCGGCGAGGGCGAGGGGGGCTCGGTGCCGGTGTATGTGCAGGCCCTGCTCGAACAAACCGCTGAGAACATGGAGTCCCTCCAACGCACCCTCGCCCGTGGCGATGACGATCGGCGGGATACCGGGAACGCCATTCTCGCCCTCTCCGAACGGCTCGCCACCCTGGCCGATACCATGCGGACCAGTCAGCAACTCATGCTCCGCCAGGCCGAAACCCAGCAGGCCATCATCCCCGCCCTCAATCGCCTGGCCGAGGCCCGCGATGGCGACGACGTGGCCCGGGCCCACCTGAGAAACATCGAACTCTACCTCCAACGCCTCATCACCGAGAGCGAACAAGGCCGAGCCCAAACCACCGCCGAACTCCGTACCGAAATCAAAATCCTCACCCGCACCATCGCCGCCCTCGCCGAGGACAATCCCCGGTGAGAGCCCTGCGCGAGGGGGGGAGGGATCGGAGGCTAGGAAGGCAAGGCGGGGGCTTTGCCCCTCGACCCCACCAGGGGCCGAGCCCCTGGACTTCATGCATTAAGGCAAGGAACCTCGGGGAAGGGAGAGAGGGGCCAACCGAGCGGTTGCAACTGCACCGTTGGCCCCTCTCTCCCTTTCCCCGAGACTCTTACTTCAACGGATGGGGTCTGGGGGATCATCCCCCAGCGGGTCGAGGGCAGAGCCCTCGCCTTGCTATCCCTTGCTTCCGATCCCCCCCCTCCTCACGGAGGGCACTGACCGTGGCGTTGCGGCGGCGGGGGCAGGGGGAGGGGTTGAATGCGTGGCCGGGCTATGTGGACGCTTTGTCTACGTTGTTGATGGTCATCATTTTTGTCCTGTTGGTTTTTGTGTTGTCGCAGGCGTTTTTGTCGGTGGCTTTGTCGGGGCGGGACAAGGCGTTGGATCGGTTGAACCGGCAGATGGCTGAGTTGTCGGACATGTTGGCGTTGGAGCGGGGGCGGTCGGCGGAGTTGCGGGCTTCGGTGGCGCAGTTGGGGCGGGAGTTGTCGGCGGCATCGGCGGTTCGGGATGGGGTGGCGGCTCAGTTGGCGGGGTTGAAGGGGGACCAGGCGAAGCTGTTGCTGGAGCGGGATGGGTTGCGGGCGGAGCGGGATCGGGTGGCGGCGCAGTTGGCGGATAGTGTTTCGCAGTTGCAGTCGGCGCAGGCGCGGAATGATCAGTTGCAGGCGCAGTTGGGGGCGGCGGCGAAGCGGACGGATGTGGCGGGGCAGGATGCGGCTCAGAATGCGGCGGATGCGATTGCGGCGCGGAAGGTGATTGCCGAGCGGGAGCGGCAGTTGGCGGAGATGCAGCGGGCGTTGGATGCGGGGGCGGCGCGGCTGAAGGAGATGCAGGCGCAGAGCGAGGCGATGGACCGGACGGTTCAGGCGGACAAGGCGACGATCGAGGCCAGGTTGTCGGATCTGGCGCGGATGGCGGAGCAGGTTCGGGCGTTGACGGCGTTGCGGGATGATTTGGAGAAGCAGGCGCGGGAGGCGGCGGGGCGGGCGGCGAGCGAGGCGGAGAAGCGGGCGGCGACGGCGGCGTTGTTGGCGGACGAGCAGAAGTTGGGGGAGAGTGCTCGGGCGCAGATTGCGTTGCTGAACCGGCAGGTGGTGGAGATGCGGGAGCAGTTGGCGCAGGTGGCGGCGGCTTTGGAGGCTTCGGAGAAGTCGGCGCGGGACAAGGATGTGCAGATCGTCAATCTGGGGTCCCGGTTGAATGCGGCGTTGGCGCAGAAGGTGGAGGAGTTGCAGCGGTATCGGAGCGACTTTTTCGGCAAGTTGCGGGAGGTGTTGGCCAATCGGCCGGGCATCCAGGTGGTGGGGGATCGGTTCGTGTTCCAGTCGGAGGTGTTGTTTCCGGTGGGGAGTGCGGATTTGACGGTGGCGGGGTGGGAGCAGGTGAAGGCGTTGGCGGCGACGTTGATCGAGGTTTCGCGCGAGATTCCGCCCGATGTGAACTGGTTGTTGCGGGTGGATGGGCATGCGGACCGGCAGAAGGTGCAGAGTGCGCGGTTTCCGTCGAACTGGGAGTTGTCGGCGAGCCGGGCGATCACGGTGGTGAAGCTGCTGGTGGCCGAAGGGGTGCCGGCGGAGCGGCTGGCGGCGACGGGGTTCGGGGATAATCAGCCGTTGGACCCTGCGGATACGCCGGAGGCTTATGCGAAGAACCGGCGGATCGAGATACGGTTGACCGACCGGTAGCTCGATTTAGGTTCGATTTAGCAACATTATGGGCGTGGGTTGGCTCAGGCGCGGGAGCGCCAGGGCCAGCGGAGGTGTGGGCAGGGGGGTGGCGCGAGGGGGGCTGCTTCGGGGCGAAGCGCGGCCGTCGGCGCTGGGGGGATTGGGCGGGCGGGGGGTTGTTTCGGGGTGGTTGGGGGGATGGCGGCTTTGGTGACGCCGAGCATGTGGCAGAGGGGGCGGAGGATGCGGGCGGCGGCGGGGGAGTTGGCGAGGAGTTCGGCCGCGAGGGGCTCGGCGAGGAGGGCTTCGAGTTGGGCGGTGAAGTGGGCGGCTTCGTGGCGCAGGTCATGCACGAGCCAGCCGTGGCGGGTGGGGAATGGGGTGGGGCGGGTGCCGGGGCGGCCGGGTTTGCTCGGCTTGGCGGGGCGGCCGGCGGCGAGGCGGGCGGCGAGCGCGGTGAAACGGCGGGCGGCGCGGGTGAGGCGTTTCCACAGCGGGAGGATGAGGGCGGCGCGGGTGGGGTGGCGGAGGTAGGCGCGCGCGATGAGGGCGGCGAGGCCGGCGAGGATCATGGCGAGGCGCACGGCGAGGCCGGGGGCGGCGGCGCGCAGGGGGGCGGAGAGTGCCGGGAGCGCGGGGGCGGTTGCGGCGGGCGCCATGAATAGTTTCCTAGGCTTGGGGCGCGGGCGGTTCAAGGGGATTCTTTTTTGGGGGGGATTGTGCGGTGGTTGGACCCGCCCCCCGGCCCCCTCCCGGAAGGCCGGGAGGGGGGGGAGGTGGTGGGATTGTGTGGTGGTGCGGCCCTCCGCTGGCCGCTCCCGGAAGGCCGGGCGGGGGGAGGTGGTGGGATTTTGCGGTGGTTAGGCCCTCCCCCGGCCCCTCCCGGAAACCCGGGAGGGGGGGCTTCAGGTGTCGTCGCCTAGGGCTTTGCGGGTGAGGGATTTCAGGCGGTCTTCGCCGTTGGGGATTTTGGGGTTGAGTTCTAGGACTTTTTGCCAGGCGGTGAGGGCGGCTTTGTGGTCTTCGCGTTGTTCGGCGATGCGGGCCATGGTTTGCCAGGCGGGGAAGTAGCGGGGTTCGCGTTTGACGGTTTCGGCGAGGTCGGCCAGGGCGCCGGGGTAGTCGCCGAGGGAGAAGCGGACGAGGGCGCGGCGGTGGTAGCCTTCGGGGGCGGCGGGATCGAGGACGAGGGCGGCTTCGGTGTCTTCGAGGGCTTCCTGGGGGGCTTCGGGGAGTTCACGGGTGGCGCGGTTGAGGAGGAGGAGGGCGCTCGGGGCGATGGAGAGGGCCCAGAGTTGGTGGAGGCGGGTTTCGATTTTGGCGGCGGTTTCGGTGGAGGGGGCGACCTTGAGGCCGCCGTAGAGGGCGTCGAACTCGGCGGCGCGGCTGGTGGGGCGCGGTTGGGCCAGGGCGGGGACCGCGAGGGTCAGGGCGGCGATGAGGGCGAGGGCGCGCATGGCCCATGGTGATATGGGGCGGGGCGGGAAGGCAAGGATTATGCGGGGATGGTCAGGGCAGGTTGGCAGGTTTGGGGCCGCCGGCCATCCAGTCGAGCAGTTGGACGGTGTGGACGACGGGGAGCTGGTCGCCGGCGAGTTGGGTCATGCAGCCGATGTTGCCGGCGGCGATGAGGTCGGGCGCGGTGGCGCGGATGTTTTCGAGTTTGCGGGTGCGCAGGCGGGTGGCGATTTCGGGTTGCATGAGGTTGTAGGTGCCGGCGGAGCCGCAGCAGAGGTGGCCCTCGGCGGGTTCCTTGACGATGAAGCCGGCCTTGCGCAGGAGGGCCTTGGGTTCGCCGACGATTTTCTGGCCGTGCTGGAGGGAGCAGGCGGCGTGATAGGCCACCGTGAGGCCGGGGGCGGGGCGGGTGGGGGCGTAGTTGAGGCGGGTGAGGTACTCGCTGATGTCCATCGCCAGGGCCGAGACGCGTTCGGCCTGGGCGCGGAGAGCGGGTTCGGCGGTGCGGAACATGAAGCCGTAGTCTTTGACGGTGGTGCCACAGCCCGAGGTGTTGACGATAATGGCGTCGAGGCCGCCCGCTTCGAGTTCGCGCGTCCAGGCGGTGATGTTGGCGGTGGCGGCGGCGATGGCGGGGTCATGCTGGCCCATGTGGTGGGTGAGGGCGCCGCAGCAGCCGGCACCTTCGGCAACGACGACTTCGACGCCCATGCGGGTGAGCAGGCGGATGGTGGCTTCGTTGATGGCGGGATCGAGCACCTGCTGGGCGCAGCCGGCGAGGAGGGCGACGCGGGCGCGCCTGGTGCCGACGGCGGGGTGGGCGGCGGGGATTTCGACCGGGCTGGGGGGCGGGATTTTGCTGGGGGCGAGTTTCAGCAGCGCGCGCAGGCGGTGGGCGAGGACGCCGTGACGGGGGAGGAGGCGGGCGAAGGGGCGGGCGAGCCTGGCGCCGCGGAGGGCCAGGCGCATGAGGCTGGGGCGGGGGAGGACCTCGGTGAGGACGCGGCGCAGGGCGCGATCGTGCCAGGGGCGGCGATAGGTGGCCTCGATGTAGGTTCGGGCGTGATCGACGAGGTGCATGTAGTGCACGCCCGACGGGCAGGTGGTCATGCAGGAGAGGCAGGAGAGGCAGCGGTCGACATGGCGGACGACTTCCTCGGTGGCGGGGCGGCCGGTCTCCAGCATGTCCTTGATGAGGTAGATGCGGCCGCGCGGGCTGTCGAGTTCGTCACCGAGGAGGACGAAGGTGGGGCAGGTGGCGGTGCAGAAGCCGCAATGGACGCAGGTGCGCAGGATCTGGTTGGCGACCGCGATCTCGGGGTCCTGAAGTTGCTCGGGGGAGAAGTTGGTTTGCATGGCGCTAGACCATAATCGTTTGAGTTTGGATCAACTTGCGAGTCCGATCATGGTCTAGCCCTTCGTTTCGTCGCGTGATTCACGTGTTCGGGTGATTCCACTTCAAACGATCACGCTTCTAGAACCCCGCGACCATGCGGCCGGGATTGAGGATGCCCTTGGGATCGAACGCCGCCTTCACGTTGCGCGCGATGCGGGCGAGGGCGGGGGGTTCGGGGGGGAGGACGGGGACGGCGGTGCGGAGGGCCTCGGGGGCGCGCATGAGGGTCCAGGCCCCCTGCCCTGCCGCGGCGATGACGGCGGCGTGGGTTTCGGGGGTGGCGGGGCCGGCGATCCAGAGCAGGCCGCCGCCCCAGTCCATGAACCAGGCGGCATCGAAGGCGCGGGAGACGGCGGCGGCGACGGCGGGGCCGGCGGAGGGGCGGACGGAGACGCGCCAGACTGCCGTTGAGGTGGCGGCGCCTTCGGTATCGACCATCGGGGTGACGTCACGGATGGCGGCCCAGGCGGAGACGGAGGCGGCGTCATCGAGGAGTTCGGCGGGGCCGTAGCTGGCGAGGTCGGCCTTGAGGCGTTCGGTGCGGTAGGCGACGGCGGGGGTGAAATCCTCGATGCGGGCGAGGGTGACGCTGTCGTCGAGCCAGGCCAGCGCCGGGATGCGGGCGGCCATCGCCTTGGGGAGGTGGGCGGCGCCGGAGACGGCGTAGGGGGAGCCGAGGGCGGCGGAGAGGGCGGCGACGGCGTTGGTTGGGTCGAGCCCCTTGAGGACCAGGGTGCCGCGGCGTTCGGGGGCGGGGAGGACTTTGAGGGTGATCTCGGTCATCACCGCGAGGGTGCCGTGGCTGCCGGTGAGGAGTTTGCAGAGGTCGAGCCCGGTGACGTTTTTGAGGACGCGGCCGCCAGAGTGGATGCGTTCGCCGGTGCCGTTGATGGCGGCGATGCCCATGACGTGGTCTCGCGTGGCGCCCCACATGACGCGGCGGGGGCCGGAGAGGTTGGCGGCGACCATGCCTCCCAGGGTGGGGGCTGTGGTGGTGCCGTAGAAGGCGGAGAGGTCGGGGGGTTCGGAGATGATGTGCTGGCCCTTGGCGGCCACGGCGTCCGCGAGGTCGGCCATGGTGGTGCCGGGGCCGGCGGCGAGGATGAGTTCCTGGGGGGAGTAGAGCGAGATGCCGGCGAGGGCGGCGGTGCTGAGGGTTTCGGCGGCCTGGACGGGGCGCAGGAGGCCCTGCTTGCTGGCGTTGCCGCAGATGGCCAGCGGGGTGCTGTTGGCGTGGGCGGTGCGGATGGCCTCGATGACGCCGGCTTCGGTGGTGGGGGTCATGCGGCTTGCGGCAGTTCGGGCTTGAGCGGGAAGACCTTGGATGGGTTGAGCAGCCAGCCGGGATCGAAGGCGGATTTCACCCGGCGTTGCTGGTCGAGTTCGATCTCGGTGAACTGCACGCCCATCAGGTCGCGCTTTTCGATGCCGACGCCGTGTTCGCCGGTGAGGCAGCCGCCGACTTCGACGCAGAGCTTGAGGATGTCGGCGCCGAAGGCCTCGGCCTTGTGGAAGGAGGCGGGATCGTTGGCGTCGAACATGATGAGGGGGTGGAGGTTGCCGTCGCCGGCGTGGAAGATGTTGGCGACCTGGAGGCCGTAGGCGGCGCTCATCTCGCCGATGCGGCCGAGCACGTCGGCGAGGCGGGAGGTGGGGATGGTGCCGTCCATGCAGAGGTAGTCGGGGCTGATGCGGCCGACGGCGCCGAACGCGCCTTTGCGACCTTTCCAGATGGCCAGGCTCTCCTCGGCGGATTGCGAGACTTTGAGGCTCACCGGATCGAAGCGGTTGCAGATGTCGCGGATGCGGTCGAGGTAGTAGTCCTGCTCGGTGAGGCTGCCCTCGACCTCGATGATGAGCATCGCCTCGGCGTCGAGCGGGTAGCCGGCGTGGGCGAAGGCCTCGCAGGCGTGGATGGCCGGGCGGTCCATGAATTCGAGCGCGACGGGGATGATGCCGGAGGCGATGATGGCGTCGACGCAGGCGCCGGCGATTTCGTTGGATTTGAAGGCGGCGAGCATGGCGCGCGCGCCCTCGGGGGAGCGCAGGATGCGGACGGTGACTTCGGTGACGATGGCGAGTTGGCCCTCGGAGCCGGTGAGCAGGCCGAGCCAG
>CAIMWH010000072.1 GCA_903845065.1 uncultured Rhodospirillales bacterium
CCGCCGCCGAGGTGGCCGCCGCCGAACCGCCCCCTGCCGCCCCGGCGCCGATCGAAGCGCCAAAGCCGCCGGTCCGCGCGGCCCCGAAACCCGCCGCGCGTCCTGCCGCCCCCCTGCGCCCATCAGATGGAGCGCCCGGCCCCGCGTCGGCAGCGGCGCCCGCCGCGCCCCCGGCCCTCGCCGCGCCCGCCACCGCCACGCCGGACTGGCGCGCCGCCCTGCTCGCCTGGGTGCAGGCCCACAAGGAATACCCGCCCCGCGCCCGGCTGCGCGGCATCGAGGGCGTCGTCACCGTCCGCGTCACCGTCACCCGTGACGGCCATGTCACCGCCGCCACCATCGAAGCCACCTCCGGCGCCATTTCGCTCGACGAGGCGGTGTTGCGGCTGTTCGACAACGCGACGCTGCCGGCCTTCCCGCCCGCCATGCCGCAGCCCGTTTACAGCGAAACCCTCCGCGTCGGTTTCGCCCTCCAGTAGCGGCTACCCCAGCGGTTCGAGCAGCGCCGCCCCGTTGTTGCGCACGTTGCTCACCGCGCGCGAAACCTCCCACACAAGAAGCTCCGCCGCCGATGGCCGCAGCAGCCCGCCGATGTCCGCCGCCTCCTCCCCCAGCCACCCCGCGAAATCCGCCGCCTCCAGGATCACCGGCATCCGCTCATGCAGCCGCCGCAACGCCGGGCAGGCATCCACGGTGAGGATGGTGAAACTCCGCACCACCTCGCCCCCCGGCCCGCGCCAACCCTCCCACAGCCCCGCCGCCACCATCACCGCGCCATCCGCCCGCGCCACCGCGTGCGGCACCTTGGCGCCATCCACCACCTGCCACTCGTAGAACGCATCCATCGGCACCAGGCAGCGCCGCCACGCCAGTGCATCGCGAAACATCGGGACCACCGCCGCCGTCTCGCTGCGCGCGTTGATTGGCGAGCGCGCGCTTTTGAGGTCCTGGGTCCAATGCGGCACCAGCCCCCAGCGCAACAGGTCGAGATGCCGCTCCCCGGTGTGCGGATGCAGCCGCACCACCGGCGCCGGCTGCGTCGGCGCCACGTTCCAGCTTGGCGCGACATTCGCCGGCGCATTGACCGTGCGAAACAGCCGCTTCAACTCGTCCACCGATCTGGACGCCGCATACCGTCCGCACATGCTGGCCTCCCGCGCGCGCTGCGTGCATTGTAACCCGGCCGACAGGAAAGGGGACGGGCACGATGCGGATGCTGTGGTTCATGCTGGCACTCCTGCTGCCCGCCCTCGCCCATGCCGAGGATCGCGTGGTGAACGTCTACAACTGGACCGACTACATCGACCCCTACGCCGTCGCCCGCTTCGAGCGCGAAACCGGCATCAAGGTGCGCTACGATGTGTATGACAGCCTCGAAACCCTCGAAGGCAAGCTGCTCGCCGGCAGGTCGGGCTACGATGTCGTGGTGCCCACCAGCGAGCCCACCTTCTCCCGCCTGGTGCGCGCCGGCGCCCTGATGCCGCTCCATCGCGGCCGCCTTCCCAACGCCGCCGGGCTCGATCCCGCGTTGATGCACCAGGTCGAGACGTCGGACCCCGGCAACGCCCACGGCGCGATCTACCTCTGGGGCACCATCGGCCTCGGGGTGAACACCGCCAGGCTGCAGACCCTCGCCCCCGCCGCCCCGCTCGATAGCTGGGACCTGCTGTTCAAGCCCGAATGGGCGCGCAAGCTGAAACCCTGCGGCATCACCATGATGGATAGCGCCATCGACGTGATCCCCACCGTGCTGCACTACCTCGGCCGCAACCCCGACAGCACCGATGCCGCCGATCTCGCCGCCGTCGAGAAGACGCTGCTCGCCATCCGCCCCTTCATCCGTGACTTCGCCTCCGCCGGCGCGCTGGAGGCCATGGCCACCGGGGAGTCCTGCCTCGCCTTCACCTACTCCGGCGATGCCATCCAGGCCGCCGCCCGCGCCGCCGAGGCGGGGAAGGGGGGCAACCTGCGCTACGTGGCGCCGAAGGAAGGCGCCCAGGTGTGGTTCGACATGCTGGCCATCCCGTCCGACGCGCCGCACGCCAACGAGGCGCATGAGTTCATCAACTTCATCCTCGCCCCCGAAGTGATGGCCGGCATCACCAACCAGGTGCGCTACCCCAACGCCATCCCCACCGCGGCCCCCTACGTGCTGCCCGAGATCGCCGCTGACCCCGGCGTCTACCCCAGCGCCGAGGCGCGCGGCGGCTTCTTCACCATCAAGGCCGTGCCCGCCGACGCCGTGCGCCAGCGCGCCCGCATGTGGGCCCGTTTCAAGGCCGGCCGCGGCTGATCCCCAACCGTCCAAGGAACTCCTGATGATCCACGAACTGCGCCAATACACACTCAAGCCCGGCAAGCTCGGCGAATACCTGGAATACGCCAAGACCATCGGCCGCCCCGCCCGCGGCAATGACTACGGGGTGAACCACGGCTACTGGACCCCGGAATTCGGCACCCTCAACCAGGTCTGGCACATCTGGAGCTATGCCAGCCTCGACGAGCGTGCCCGCCTGCGCGGCGCCCTGCGGCAGAACAAGGCGTGGACCGAGGAATACCTCCCCCGCATCCTGCCGCTGTTGGAGCGCCAGGACATCCGCTTCATGAACCCGATGAAGGACATCACCCCGCCGCTCGCCGAGGGCGGCATCTACGAGATGCGGATGTACCGCACCACGGTGGGCAATGCCCGTCGCTATGCCGAGGCGTCGCTCGAAATCATGCCGGTGCGGGAGAAATACGGCCGCAACATCGGCACCTGGGTGGGCGAGAGCCCGCAGCCCAACGAGTATCTCCACATGTGGAACTACGCGAGCCACGCCGATCGTGCCGCCAACCGCGCCGCCCTGTTCAAGGACCCGGCCTGGCTGGAGCACCTCGCGAGCATGGCCGGCGTGGTGGTGGACATGCAGTCCGTCATCCTGACCCCCACCGCCTATTCCACGATGAAGTAGCATGCTGCGAGGCGCGCTCCGCCTCATCGCCCTGCTCGGCCTGCTGCTGGCATCCCCAGCGCGGGCCGAGCCGGTTGACCTGCAACTCATCCTCGCCGTCGATGCGTCCGGCAGCGTCTCCGCCGAACGCTTCGAACTGCAGAAGCAGGGCTACGCCGCCGCTTTCCGTAACCAGCGCCTGCTCCAGGCCCTCGGCGGCCAGCGTATCGCGGTGGCCATGGTGCAATGGACCGGCCCCCGCCTGCAGGTGCTGGTGGTCGACTGGCAGGCTGTCCACGATCCCGCCTCCGCCGAAGCCCTGGCCAGGGCAATCCAGGCCGCCCCCCGCCGGCTGTTCGGAGGCGGCACCTCCATCAGCGGGGTGATCGACTATTCCATCGGCCTGTTCGACCGCTCCCCCCTGCAAGGCACTCGCCGGGTGATCGACATCTCCGGGGATGGCGCCAACAATTCCGGCCGCCCCGTCGGCCCGGCCCGCGATGACGCGGTGGCCGCCGGCATCACCATCAACGGCCTGCCGATCCTCAACGTGGAGCCCTACCTCGCCGAGCACTACCACGACATGGTGATCGGCGGCCCCGGCGCCTTCATGATCGCCATCGAGTCGTACGACCAGTTCGCGGAAGCCATCCTGCGCAAGTTGGTCAGCGAGATCGCCGGCATCCCGCCGCACCGCTTCGCCGGGCGCGAGTGATGCACGTCGCCGTGCGCCGCGCCGCGCTGCTGTTGCCGGCCTGGGCCTGGCTGCTCGCCTTCGTCGCCGCCCCCGGCGCGCTGCTGGTGGTGATCGGCCTCGCCACGCCGGCCGACGCGGTGCCGCCCTATCGGATGGGCCTGTCCATCGCCAGCCTGCGCGCCTTGGCCGACACGTTCTATCTGCGCGCCCTGCTCGGCAGCCTGCTCACCGCCACCGTGGTGTCCGCATTGTGCCTGCTGATCGGCACCCCGATGGCGATGGCCATCGCCCGCTCTCGCCGCCGGCAGTTTCTCCTGCTGCTGGTGGTGTTCCCGTTCTGGAGCGGCATGCTGCTGCGCATCGTCGCCTGGGTGGGCATCCTGCGTGACGACGGCCTGGCCAACGCCATCCTGCTCCGGCTGCACCTGATCAAGGCACCGATCCCGCTGCTCCACAGCGACTCCGCCATGCTGCTCGGCCTGGTCACCTGCTACCTCCCGTTTTTCATCCTCCCGCTGGAGGCGCGACTCGCCGCCATCGGCACCCACTACGCCGAAGCCGCCGCCGATCTTGGCGCGCCGCCCTGGCGGGTGTTCCGCCGGATCACCTTTCCGCTCGCCTTGCCCGGAGTCTGGGCCGGCCTCGCCTTGGTGTTTTTGCCGGTGAGCGGCGAGTACGTAATCCCCGAAATGCTGGGCGCCCCCGCCTCGCCGATGCTCGGCCGCGTCATCTGGGACACCTTCTTCCATGAGGGGGACTGGCCGCAGGCGGCGATTTTGGCGGTTGCGCTGCTTATCCTGCTCCTCCTGCCCGCGGTATGGCTGCGTCGCGGCGATGCTGGTGCCCAGGTTGGCGGATTGTGATAGAAGCCACCCTGGGTCGATGACGTTGGTTGAATCCTGCCGGTCTATTTTTGCATGGCTGACCGCCGTGCCGGTGTTGATGAGACCAGCGCGTTGACAGCAAGGGCCGCAAAGCTATAGTGCGCTCCCTCGGCGGAACCCCTGCGGTCCCGCCGCCTTATCGTTTGTGGCTGTCCGTCAGAAGTGCCGGCGGCGTTTTAGGAGTGAATAGGCGTGGCGCGTATTGCCGGCGTGAACATCCCGACCAACAAGCGGGTCACCATCAGCCTCCGCTACATCTATGGCATTGGCCCTGCGAATGCGCAGGACATTTGCACGAAGCTCGGTATCGCGAGCGATCGCCGGGTGAACCAGCTTTCCGATGAGGAAGTGCTGCGGATCCGTGAGCTGATCGATCGCGACTATCGCGTCGAGGGCGATCTTCGCCGTGAAGTAGCGATGAACATCAAGCGTTTGATGGATCTCGGTTGCTATCGCGGCCTGCGGCATCGCCGTGGCCTGCCGGTGCGTGGCCAGCGCACCCACACGAACGCCCGCACCCGCAAGGGCAAGGCTGTCGCGATCGCCGGCAAGAAGAAGGTGACGAAGTAGCCCCACCGGGCTGCTTGCGTCTTTGGAACGTTGCCACGGCCGGGAAGGCCGTGGCGCTTTGATGGACAGGACCGAAATCCATGGCGAAGCCTGCCGCCGCTACGCGTACCCGTAAAAAGGAACGCAAGAATATCACGTCCGGCGTCGCTCACGTGGCCGCGACGTTCAACAACACGATGGTGACCATCACCGACGCGCAGGGCAACACGATTGCCTGGTCGTCGGCTGGCATGCAGGGCTTCAAGGGCAGCCGCAAGTCGACCCCCTATGCCGCGCAGGTCGCGGCCGAGGATGCCGGCAAGAAGGCCCGCGAGCACGGCATGGAAACCCTCGAGATCGAAGTCAGCGGTCCGGGTTCGGGACGTGAGAGCGCCCTGCGTGCCCTTCAGGCCGTGGGTTTCTCGATCACCGCCATTCGTGACATGACCCCGGTGCCGCACAACGGCTGCCGCCCGCGCAAGCGGCGGCGGGTTTGATCCCATGAGACTATCCGCTGTCATGCAGAAGAACTGGCAGTCGCTGATCAAGCCGGAAAAGCTTGACGTCGACCCCGGTTCAGATCCCGCCCGCGTGGCAACCATCGTCGCCGAACCGCTCGAACGCGGCTTCGGAATGACGCTGGGCAACGCGATCCGCCGCATCCTGCTGTCGTCGCTCCAGGGCGCCGCCGTCACGGCCGTGCAGATCGACGGCGTGCTGCACGAGTTCAGCTCGGTCCCGGGCGTCCGCGAGGACGTGACGGACATCGTGCTGAACATCAAGCAGCTCGCCCTTCGCATGCACGGCGATGGCCCCAAGCGCATGATGCTCACCGCGACCGGCCCGGGCGAAGTTCGCGCCGGCCAGATCCAGACCGGCCATGACATCGATGTCATGAACCCCGACCTGGTCATCTGCACGCTGGATGACGGGGTGAAGCTCGGCATGGAGTTCACCGTGAACTCCGGCAAGGGCTACGTTCCCGCCGCGATGAACCGTCCGGAAGATGCGCCCATCGGCCTCATCCCGGTCGACAGCATCTACTCCCCGGTGCGCCGCGTGTCCTACAAGGTCGAACCGACCCGCGTGGGCCAGGTGACCGACTATGACAAGCTGCTGCTGACCGTCGAGACCAACGGCACCGTTACGCCGGAAGACTCGGTGGCCCTCGCCGCCCGCATCCTGCAGGACCAGCTTCAGCTGTTCATCAACTTCGATGAGCCGCAGCAGCTGCGCACGGAAGAGCCGCAGGACGACCTGCCGTTCAACCGCAACCTGCTCCGCAAGGTGGACGAGCTTGAGCTCTCCGTTCGTAGCGCCAACTGCCTCAAGAACGACAACATCGTCTACATCGGCGATCTCGTTCAGAAGTCCGAGCAGGAAATGCTGCGCACGCCGAACTTCGGCCGCAAGTCGCTGAACGAAATCAAGGAAGTGCTCTCCTCGATGGGGCTGCAACTGGGCATGACCGTCTCGGGCTGGCCGCCTGAGAACGTCGAAGATCTTGCCAAGCGGCTCGAAGAGCCGTTCTGAGTAGCCGGGAGATAGAAAGATGCGTCACGGGGTTGCCGGCC
>CAIMWH010000073.1 GCA_903845065.1 uncultured Rhodospirillales bacterium
AAAAGAAGCGCTTGCTTCCTGCCGAGCGCGAAATGGCGCCGTTTATCCGTTTGGCATACTGCCCGCCCGGCGGCAGGATGCGCACCGCAATCACGGACGGCGCCGATGGATTTCTCCTTGACCGATCAGCAGCGCGCGGTAAAGGCCGCGATCGAGCGCATCTGCGCCGATTTCGGCGACGACTACTGGCTGCAGCATGACCGCCACGGCGGGTTTCCGGTCGAGTTCCATGCCGCTCTGGCCGCCGGCGGTTGGCTCGGCGTCTGCATCCCGGAGGAATACGGCGGCGCCGGACTCGGGCTCGCCGAGGCCACCATCATGATGCAGGCGATTAGCCAGTCGGGTGCCGGGATGAGCGGGGCGTCCGCCGTCCACATCAACATCTTCGGCCTGCAACCGGTGGTGGTCTACGGCACCGACGAGCAGAAGCGCCGCTTCCTGCCGCCGCTGATTGCCGGGCGCGAGAAGGCCTGTTTCGCGGTGACCGAGCCCAACACTGGCCTCGACACCACGCATCTGCGCACGCGGGCTGAGAAGCGCGGCGATGTGTGGGTGGCGAATGGGCAGAAGGTGTGGATTTCCACCGCCCAGGTGGCCGATCGCATGCTGCTGCTCGCCCGCACCACGCCGCTTGAAGGGGTGCAGAAGGCAAGCCAGGGGCTGAGCCTGTTCTACACCAGGCTCGACCGCAGCCGCGTGGAGGTGCGTGAGATCGAGAAGATGGGCCGCCACGCCGTCGACTCGAACCAGTTGTTCATCGACAACCTGGAAATTCCCGAGGAGGACCTGATCGGCGAGGCCGGCCGGGGGTTCGAATATCTGCTGCACGGGCTCAACCCCGAGCGCGTGCTGATCGCGGCCGAAGCGGTTGGCCTCGGCATGGTGGCGTTGGAGCGGGCGACGAAATACGCCCGCGAGCGCGTGGTGTTCGGCCGCCCGATCGGCCAGAATCAGGCCATCCAGCACCCGCTGGCCGAGAATTGGATGGAACTGGAGGCGGCGCGTCTGATGACGATGAATGCCGCCTGGCAATACGACAACGGGCTGAACTGCGGTGCCGCCGCCAATGCCGCCAAGTACCTGGCGGGCGAGGCCGGCTTCAAGGCCTGCCAGCAGGCGGTGATGACCCATGGCGGCTTCGGCTACGCCCGCGAATACCATGTCGAGCGCTATCTGCGCGAAGTCATGATCCCCCGCATTGCCCCCGTCAGCCCGCAACTGGTGCTGTGCTACATCGCCGAGCGCGTGCTCGGCCTGCCCAAATCCTATTGAGAGACCCCATGGCCGATCACGAGAGCCCACATTACGACAGCACCGCGGAAACCCTCGCCCACATCCATCGCGTGCGCGATCACCTCAACACGGTGATCGCCGCCCTGCTGGAGCGCGGCAGGGTGCATGATGCGAGCAAGTTCAGCGCGGTGGAGAAGCCCATCCTCGATCGCATCTATCCCAAGTTGCGCGGCCTGTCCTATGGCTCGGCGCCCTATGTCGAACTGGTGAAGGAGGCCTGGCCCGGCCTGCAACACCACTACAAGCACAACTCGCACCACCCGGAACACTACACCGAGGGCGTCGCGGGGATGGACCTGCTCGACCTCGTCGAGATGTTCTGCGACTGGAAGGCGGCCTCCGAGCGCAACCCGGCCGATGGGGTGCGGATCGACCACAACGCGCGCATCTACAAGATCGCCCCGCAACTCGCCGCCATCCTGGAAAACACCCTGGCGCGCTGGCCGGGCGCCGCCGGGCCGGACAAAACCTGATGCGGAATGTCGTCATCATCGGTGGTGGCGCGGTGGGCAGTTCCACCGCCTACCACCTCGCAAGCGACCCGGCGTTTCGCGGCACCATCACGGTGATCGAGCGCGACCCGACTTACAGGATCGCCTCCTCCTCGCTGTCCTGCGCGTCGATCCGCCAGCAGTTTTCCACCCCGGTGAACGTCGCGATGTCCCAGTACGGGTTCGCCTTCCTCGAGGATGCCGCGACGAAACTGGCGGTGGGTGGCGAAGCGGCCGAGGTCGGGCTGAAACGGCAGGGCTATCTGTTCCTCGCCACCGCGGCGCAGGTCGAGACGCTGCGCACCACGCATGCGGTGCAGCGTGCGGCGGGGGCCGATGTGGCCCTGCTGGGCGCGGATGAAATCGCCGCCCGGTTTCCCTGGATGAACGTGGCCGATGTCGCCGGGGGCACGCTGGGAATGTCCGGCGAAGGCTGGTTCGATGGTCCGGGTCTGCTCGCCGCCTACCGTCGCAAGGCGCGCAGCCTCGGCGTTACCTACATCGCGCAGGACGCCACCGGCTTCGTGCGCAGCGGCGAGCGGGTGACCGGGGTGATCCTCGGGGACGGCAGCACAATCCCCTGCGATATCGCGGTGAACAGCGCCGGCCCGTGGTCGGCCCGCGTGGCATCCTGGCTCGGCATCGACCTGCCGGTGCGGGCACGCAAGCGCATGGTCTACGTCTTCAAGGCCGCCGAGCCGCTGGCCGGCTGCCCCATGCTGATCGACAGCAGTGGCAACTTCCTGCGCCCCGAGGGCCCCGGCTACATCTGCGGCCGTTCGCCCGATGGCGATGAGCCGGACCCCGACGAACCCCCGCTGGAACTGCAGGACGACATGTTCCACGACTACGTCTGGCCGGCCCTCGCACATCGCATCCCGCAACTCGAAACCCTCAAGCTCACCGGCGGATGGGCCGGCTATTACGAGCTGAACCTGTTCGATTTCAACGGCTTCATCGGCCCGCACCCCGGCTGCCCCAATCTCATCTTCGCCACCGGCTTCTCCGGCCACGGCATGCAGCATTCCCCGGCGAGCGGACGCGGCGTGGCGGAGTTGATCGCCCACGGCGGTTACGTCAACCTGGACCTCTCGCCGCTGGCCACCACGCGCCTTGCCGAGGGCCGCAAGGTCATCGAACTCGGCATCGTCTGACGCCTCTCGTCCGATAAAGGGAAGAAACAATGTCCTACAACGTGGGTGACCTGGTCGCCGAATTCCTGGCCGCGTGCGGCGTCACCACGGTGTTCGGCATCGTTTCCGTCCACAACATCCCCATGCTGGACGGCATCGGGCGGCGCAACACCATCCGCTTCGTGATGGGGCGCGGCGAACTCGGCGCCTCGCACATGGCCGACGGCTATGCCCGCACCACGGGAGGCCTCGGCGTGCTTTTCTCCAGCACCGGGCCGGGCGCCGCCAATGCGGTGGCGGGGCTGGTGGAGGCCGGGTTCGCCGCCACGCCCGTGCTGCACATCACCGGGCAGGTGCCGTCGAAATACATTGGCCGCGGCATGGGCACCGCGCATGAGGTGCCGGACCAGCTCGGCATGCTGCGCTCGGTCTCCAAGGCTGCCTTCCATGTCCATTCCGCCAAGGCGGCGCTCGGCATCCTCACCCAGGCCGCGGTGACCGCGCTGACCGCGCCGCAGGGGCCGGTGAGCATCGAAATCCCGATCGACATCCAGCGCACGCCGATCGAGCGCCCGGCCGCGCTGGACAACTTCCATCTCAATATCCCCGCCCCGATCGCCCCCTCCGAGGCGGCGCTCGATGCGCTTGCCGAGCACGTCCGCAAGGCGCGCCGGCCGATCCTGTGGCTCGGCGCGGGGGCTCGGGGTGCCGGCAAGGCGGCCCGCAAGCTGCTCGACCTCGGCTTCGGCATGGTGACCTCCTGGGCTGGGCGCGGCACGGTGCCGGAGGATCATCCGCGTAATCTCGGCGGCCTCAACGGCAACGGCGTGCCGGCGGTGCAGGCGTTCTACGCCAAGTCCGACCTTATGCTGGTCGCCGGTTCCCGCCTGCGCGGCCACGAAACCGCCGAATTCAACGTCAAGCTGCCCGAGAACCTGGTGCAGATCGATATCGACCCCGCCGCCGAGGGCCGCACCTACCCGTGCAAGCTATTCGTCAACGGCGATGTCACTCTGGTGCTGGAGGGCGTCGCCAAGCGTCTCGCCGGCTGGTCTCCGGAGGCGGGCTATACCAACGAATTCACCGCCATGAAGCGCACCGCGCGGGCGGATTTCGCCGCCACCCTCGGCCCGTACGAAAACTTCCCCGCCACCCTGCGCGCCGCCCTGCCGCGCGATGTGGTGTGGGCGCGCGATATCACCATCGCCAACTCCACCTGGGGCAACCGGTTGTTCGAACTCTATGGGCCACGGGATAGCGTCTACCCGATCGGCGCCGGCATCGGTGTCGGCCTCGGCCTCGCCATCGGCGCGGCCCTCGGCGCCCCAGGCCGCCGCACCGTGCTGATGACCGGCGATGGCGGCTTCTACCTCACCCTCACCGAACTCTGGACCGCGGTGCAGGACAAGGTGGACGTCACCATCGTGGTGATGAACGATCGCGGCTACGGGGTGATCAAGCACATCCAGAACGCGCTCTACGGCGGCCGGAACTTCTACGCCGACCTGATGGGGCCGGACTTGCAAACCCTGGCCGCCACCGCCGGCATCCCGTTCCACCGCGTGACCGAAGCCGACAAGTTCGGCCCGACGGTGGCCGTGGCCTCGCGCGGCAAGGGGCCGACGCTGGTGGAGGTCGATATGAATGCCATCGGCGTTATTCCACCTTACGCGCCCTATGACAAGAAGCGCGGGTAGGAAGCGCTTCTTTTTGAAAAAAGAAGCAAAAACTTTCTATCCGATGGCTTCGCCGGTCCCCCGAGGGGGCGGCGAAGCCATCGGATAAGAGTTTTTTTGGTTCATTTGTTTAAAAAAGAACTGCTTGC
>CAIMWH010000074.1 GCA_903845065.1 uncultured Rhodospirillales bacterium
CAGATGGGCGTGGACGGCGGACTGGTTGAACAGGATGTGCTGTTCGGGGTCGATCCCGCAGGCGAGCAGGCTGGCGGCGAGTTCGCGGGTTTGGCGGGCGAGTTGGGCCGGATCCTGCCAGGCGGTGATGGCGTGGAGGTCGACCACGCAGTAGATGCACTCGTGGCTGTCCTGCAACGCGACCCAGTTCCGCACCGCGCCCAGGTAGTTGCCGAGATGCGGGATGCCGGAGGGCTGGATGCCCGAGAAGATGCGCTGCATGGAAGGTGTATCCGTGGCGGTGGGAAGAGTGGGCTGTGTGGCGGAATGAGGGGGGGTGGTCAAGGGTTGGGGGCGGTTGGTGGGTATTGTTATGATATAGCAACAATATGGGCATGGCTGGGCGAGGTGAGTCAGGCGGGTTTTGCGGCGGGGAGGGGGCGCCAGGGCCAGCGGGCGCGGGGGCAGGGGGGCTCGGGGGCGCGCTGGAGGGGGCGGGGGGCCGCCGCGATGGGCGTGGGCGGCGGGGGGATGGGCGTGGGTGGTTTGGCGGGCTTACCGGTGCGCTGTGCGGCGGCAATTCCGAGCATGCGGCAGAGGGGGCGCAGGATGCGGGCGGCGGCGGGGGAGGCGGCGAGGAGTTCGGCCGCGAGGGGCTCGGCGAGGAGGGTTTCGAGTTGGGCGGCGTAGACGGCGCCGGCGTGTTTCAGGTCGGCCACGAGCCAGCCGCGGGCGGTGGGGAGACGGGCGGGGGGCGGGCCGGAGTGGCCATCGGGGCGCGACGGGCGCGGGGTTTCGCCGGCGGCGAGGCGGGTGGCCAGGCGGGCGAAACGGCGGGCGGCGCGGGTGATGCGGGACCAGAGTGCGACGATGATGCCGACGCGGCGCGGGTTGCGCAGGAAGGCGTGGGCGATGACGGCGGCGAGGGCCATGAGGATGATGGTGAGGCGCGCGGCGATGGCCGGGGCCGCGGCGCGGAGTTGGGGGGAAAGGGGCGCGGCCGTCATGAATAGTTTCCTATTCGATGCGGGCGGCCGGTTCAAGGGGATTTTTGGGGGGACGACTGCCGGGCTTTCGGGGGGACGGCGAGGCCGAGGAAGACGAGGACGGCCTGGTTGAGGCGCAGGATATCCACATCATCGAGGCGGCCGATGCGGGTGCCGATTTTGGTTTTGGCGACGGTGGTGATTTCGTCGACCATCAGGCGGTTTTCGGCGCGCAGGCCGTTGCGGGTGGTTGGGGTGATGGGGAGGCGGAAGAGCGGGGTGTCGGTGGGGTCCGTGGTGAAGGCGCAGATGGTGATGGAGGCGGTGGCGTCGAAACTATCATCCTGGAGGATGACGACGGGGCGGGGCTTGCCGGCATAATCGTTGCCGCCAGCGACGGTCCAGATATCGCCGCGCTTCATTCAGAATCGAGGTTGGAGATGGCGTCGATGAAGGCCTGGTCGGCGGCGGCGTGGGCGCTGGCGGCGATGGCGGCGGACTGACGGTGGGCCTCGGCGCGGAAGGCGGGGGCGCGGACGTCCGGCACCCAAATCTGGATGGGGCGGAGGCCTTGGGCGCGCAGGCGGTCCCGGTGTTCGCGGACCTTGAGGCGGGAGGGCTTTGGGGGGGAGGTGGCGGACATGGTGGGGTATCCGGGGTGGTTACATGTAACTTTAGCATGGGGTGGGGTGGGGGTGGAAGGGCGATTTGGGTGGTCTGGGCGGGCATGTCCGAACGTGCGGTTCCGATGCCTGACATCGACGATGACGCGGCCGAGGCGCGGGCTTTGGCGGCGGCGGTGCCGGTGTTTGCCGACGAGGCGGAGGAGCGGGTGTATTGGGAGCGGCATGATTCCGTGGGTCGGGTGGATTGGGGGCGGGCGCGGGCGGCGCGGTTTGCGAACCTGAAGCCTTCGACGACCTCGATTTCGCTGGGGGTGCCGGTGGGGCTGCTGGAACGGATCAAAATTGAGGCGAACCGGCGGGATGTGCCGTATCAGTCGTTGGTCAAGATTTGGTTGGCGGAGAAGGTGGGGTAGGGGGTGATTGCGCGGGATTTCAGTGGGTTGGTGCGGGGACGGATTGCGCGTGAACCGGAATTTGGCGCGGCGCTGCTGCGGGAGAGCGTGGAGGCGGTGCTGGCCGGCGATGTGGAGGCCGGGAAGGCGATCCTGCGGGATTATATCAAGGCGACGGTGGGGTTTGAGCGGCTTGGGGAGGCGACGGGGGGGCCGCCGAGGCGTTTGATCCGGATGTTTGGGCCGCGGGGGAATTTGCGGGTGCGGGAGTTGTTCGGGGTGATTGGGCTTTTGCAGCGGGAGGCGGGGGTGAGGTTGCGGGTGGGGTAGGGGGGAGGGATGGCGGCGAGGGTTGGAGTGGCGGAGGGTTGCGACGGCGGAAGGCGCTTCGCTTTTCCGATGTGCGGCTTCCAGATTACGGCGTTCTCTCATTATCGACAGAAGCAGAGCCTTAGGGTAAGAGCCTTAGGGTAAATGATACGGTACGGTGATGGTATGGGGGTTTGCGTTGTTTGAGCGGCCAACGGTTTTTCTCACAGGTGCCGGTGCAAGTCGGCATTACGGCTATCCCACTGGCGAGGAACTTGTGACGGAGGTTCGCGACCTCGCCAACCAGCTTGAGGGGGTGTTTAAGACGCTATCCGAGTACCAGCACAAACCAATCGCAAAGATAGCGCTAGATATGCCACAACTGGTTGGTAGCGGTCCGGCTTTTTATCCAAATGAGATCGTGATGAAGTCTTGGATGGCCGCAAGTGAAAAATGTCGAAGAATATGTGAGAATATCGATACTCAGCAACCTTTGGTGATAGATTATTTTCTAGATCAAGACGTTGACCTTCAAAAGATGATTAAGATGTTGATCGCCTGGGTTTTGTTGCGACGAGAAGAAGATGGTGAAAAAATTGGTGTCAATATCAATGGTAACCGCATTCGAGACCGTTCAAAAGAAGAGGACACAGCGAGCAAAAAAGACAATTGGATTCGATTTATAGTGAGCACGTTGAGTTCTGGATGCAAGAACGGCAAGGATTTATTGAACAATAAGGTGAATTTTATAACATTTAATTACGATTTAACACTCGAATCGAATATAAAGAAAAGCTTATCGACTAATCCACGATTCGATGGCGGATCTCTGGAAGATTTTTTTTCGCAAGATAGGTTTTTGCACCTATATGGAAAATTGAGCTTAGAGCGGGGCGCGATTGAATCGCATAATGTATCATTTGCCGATTTTTTTACCAAATGGGAACGCACAATCAGCCGCGTTCGAAAGTCGGGAAATGTGCTGGCGCCACAATTAGACGGATTTATCAGCTTGATAGACGATGCTCTAAGTGCATCGGCTGGAATTCAAACTATAGAACCGCTAGAAAAAGACGAAAATAGTCATGTTTTTGATACCGCAGCGAAAATTATTCAACACGCGGGCGTCATTTATATTTTAGGATTTGGGTTTGATAAAAATAATACCACTAGACTAACGTTGGCGAGTGCAACGTCGAATCCAAATCAAACCATTATGTTTACTAATTATAATGATTCGAATAAAATTAACAAAAAAGTAATGGAATTATTTGGTGCAAACGTCGATTTACTATCGCCAAACTATATGCACTGGCGCGAAATAAAGATAAATGCCCTTCAGGTGGTTAAATCTGGCGCTACAATAGAAAAAAGCATCCGTGACGTATATGGTGCGTTTGAGTACGACTTCGATATATAAATTACGACCCAGAAGCGGCGAATCGAATTCAATTTGTAATATTTTACTTTTAATTTACACACTTATATTATAAGTTTGCTTAGGTTATGAAGAATTTAATTTATTATTTCTGATTGGATATCGACGGAAGCTCCAAAATCAAGTCGAGATATCGCCCCCTTGGCAATAAATCGCGGTCGCGTGAGGCCTCCGTGACATCGGGCTGCGTCGTGGCAGGTGCCCACAAATGTGGGAGCGCGGAGAGGTGAGGCGTCATGTGCTGCTGGCTTGCCTCGATGGGTAAGGTCCAGGGGCTTGGCCCCTGGCGGGTTCGGGCAGCGCCCGCGCTTGTTTGCCTAGAATCCTGCCAGCAGGGGAACGAGCGCGCGGGTGATGGCGGTCGGTCGTGCGTCTGCGGTTGGACCCTCCCCCGGCCCCTCCCGGAAACCCGGGAGGGGGGAGGGGGCGTGTGGATTTGTGGCGCGACCCTCACCGCGGCGCTCTCCCCCAAATGAGGGGGGAGGGCGACGAATGGGGGTCTGGGGTGACGGGGTGGGTGGGGGGCGCTAACGTGGGGGGGACCATCAGGGGGGCTTCAGGTGCTCAAGCTTGGATACAAGGCGTCGGCTGAACAGTTTGCTCCGCGGGCATTGCTGGATTTTGGGGTGTTGGCGGAGGCGAGTGGGTTTGATTCGGTGTTTATCTCGGATCATTTCCAGCCTTGGAAGCACACGGACGGGCATGCGCCGTTTTCGTTGGCGTGGCTGGGGGCGTTGGGGGCTCGGACGGAGCGGGTCATGATGGGGACTTCGGTTTTGACGCCGACGTTCCGGTATCACCCGTCGATCGTGGCGCAGGCTTTCGGGACGTTGGGTTCGATGTTTCCGGGGCGGGTGGTGTTGGGGATCGGGACGGGGGAGGGGCTGAACGAGGTTCCCTCGACGGGGCAGCCGTGGCCGGAGTTCAAGGAGCGGTATGCGCGGATGCGGGAGAGCGTGACGCTGATGCGTCGGTTGTGGAGCGAGGATCGGTTGACGTTCGAGGGGACGTATTATCGGACGGAGAATGCGACGATCTACGACAAGCCGGAGCAGATGGTGCCGATCTATGTGGCGGCCGGGGGCGGGATGGTGGCGAAGTATGCCGGGCGGATGGGGGATGGGTTCATCTGCACGTCGGGCAAGGCGCCCACATTGTATACGGAGACGTTGCTGCCGAATGTGGCGGCGGGGCGGGCGGAGTCAAAGCTCGGCGGCGATTATGACATGATGATCGAGGTGAAGGTTTCGTTCGATACGGATCGGGCGGCGGCGCTGGAGAATACGCGGCATTGGGCGGCGCTGGCGTTGACGGCGGAGGAGAAGATGTCGGTGGAGGACCCGGCGGAGATGGAGCGGCTGGCGGATGCGTTGCCGGTGGAGCGGGCGGCGAGCCGGTGGATTGTTTCGGATGATCCGGAGGAGCACGTGGAGCGGATCGGGACGTATGTGGCGCTGGGGTTCAATCACCTGGTGTTTCATGCGCCGGGGCCGGACCAGGCGCGGTTCATGCGGTTGTATTCGGAGCATGTGATGCCGCGGTTGCGGGCGAAGTTCGGCTGATGGCGACGTCCTCGCTCGCGCTGCGGGCTGTGCCGGGGCTGCCGATGGTGGCTCCGGGGGATGACCTGGCGCAGATATTGGCGGTGGGGATGGGGCGGGCGGGGATACGGCCCGCGGATGGCGATGTGCTGGTGATCGCGCAGAAGATCGTCTCGAAGGCGGAGGGGCGGATTGTCGATATCGAGACGGTGACGCCGTCGGCGCGGGCCGTGGCGCTGGGGGGGGAGATCGGGAAGGACCCGCGGATTGTCGAGGTTATTCTCGGCGAGGCGGTGCGGGTGGTGCGGAGCCGGCCGAATTTGCTGATCGTGGAGCATCGGCGCGGGTGGGTGATGGCGAATGCGGGGGTGGACCAGTCCAACGTGGGGGGGACGGGGAAGCTGTTGCTGTTGCCTCAGGACCCGGACGCTTCGGCGGAGCGGTTGCGGGTGGCGTTGTCGGCGCGGTTCGGGGTGCGGCTGGGGGTGGTGATCAACGACAGTTTCGGGCGGGCGTGGCGGCGGGGGACGGCGGGGATCGCGATCGGGTCGGCGGGGTTGCCGGCGTTGGTGGATTTGCGCGGGCAGGCGGATTTGTTCGGGCGGATATTGGAGGTGAGTATCATCGGGTTCGCGGATGAGATCGCGGCGGCGGCTTCGTTGTTGATGGGGCAGGCGGCGGAGGGGCAGCCGGCGGTGCTGGTGAGCGGGTTGCGGTGGTCGGCGCCGGCGGGGACGGCGGCGGACCTGGTGCGGCCGGCTTCGGAGGATTTGTTTCGGTGACTCGGGATTTGATTGTCGCGCTGTCCGGGGGGATTGGCGGGGCGAAGCTGGCGCTGGGGTTGAGCCGGGTGGTGGCGCCGGCGGATTTGCTGGTGGTGGCGAATACTGGGGATGATTTCGAGCATCTGGGGATGTCGATTTCGCCGGATATCGACACGCTGACGTATACGCTGGCGGGGCTGGATAATACCGAGCTGGGGTGGGGGCGGCGGGACGAGAGCTGGCATTTCATGGAGACGCTGGCGGCGGTGGGTGGGCCGACGTGGTTTCGCCTGGGGGATCGGGACCTGGCGTTGCATGCGGCGCGGACGGCGCGGTTGCGGGCGGGGGAGCGGCTTTCGGCGATCACCGATGATATCGCGCGGCGGCTGGGGGTGGGGCCGCGGATTTTGCCGATGAGCGATGATGCGGTGCGCACGCGGGTGTTGAGCGATGGGGGGTGGTTGGATTTCCAGGACTACTTCGTCGGGCAGCAGTGCCGGCCGGTGGTGCGGGAGTTGGCGTTTGTGGGGGCGGAGCGGGCGGTGGCGCATCCGGATTTGCTGGCGGCGCTGGGGAGTTCGCGGCTGCTGGGGGTGGTGATTTGTCCGTCCAATCCGTTCATCTCGGTGGAGCCGATATTGGCGGTGCCGGGGGTGCGGGAGGCTATTCGCGGGTGTGGGGCGCCGGTGATCGCGGTTTCGCCGATTATTGGCGGGAAGGCGGTGAAGGGGCCGACGGCGAAGATGATGGGGGAGTTGGGGCTGGCGGTGAGTGCGGGGGGGGTGGCGGCGCGGTATGGGGATTTGCTGACGCACTACGTGGTGGATGCGGCGGATGCGGGGGTGGCCGGGGAGATTTCGGCGCGCGTGAGTGTGGCGCGGACTTTGATGGTTTCGGTGGATGATAAGGTGGGGTTGGCTCGGGCGGTTTTGGGGGCGATTTCGGGGTAGCAAGGCTCCGCCGGCTAAGGGGCTCGCCCCTTAGAACCCATTTTGTTTGAGCGGTTGGGGCGCGGGTCTTCAGATGAGGGCTTGGGTTGGGGGAGCGCGCGGCTTGGGTGCGGTGGCAGGTTTTATGGCCTGCGGCGCACGTGAAGGCCGGTGCCACAACCGCGAGCAGTAACGGGTTCTAAGGGCCTGCGGCCCTTAGCCGGCGGAGCCTTGCTCCTTGTTTCCACATCGTCCGGGCCGCGCTACGCTCGCGGGCAGAAACGTAGGGGAGGCTGCGATGCGGTTTGATGGGAAGGTTTTGCTGGTCACCGGGGCGGGTTCGGGGATTGGGCGGGCGATGGCGGTGGGGTTTGCCGCGCGCGGTGGGTTGGTGGCGGCGGCGGATGTGAATGGGGGGAATTTGGCGACTTTGGCGAGCGAGCTTGGGGCGGCCGGGATGGTGATCGAGGCGGATTTGAGTTTGCCGGGGTCGGTTGCCGCGATGATGGATGCGGCGATGGGGCGGTTTGGGCGGATTGATGTGTTGCACAACAATGCGTTCGGGTTGCCGGCGACGTTGCAGCGGGGGCGGTTGGCGAAGGTGGCTGATATTGTCGACGAGGTTTGGGACTATAATTTGCAGGTTGGGTTGACCGCGGTGATGCAGGCGACGCGGCGGGTGATTCCGATCATGTTGGCGCAGGGGGGCGGGGCGATTGTGAATACGGCCTCGATTTCCGGGCAGTTCGGGGATTTCGGGATCGGGGCTTATAATGCGATGAAGGCGGCGGTGATTAATTTCACCAAGACGACGGCGATCGAGTATGCGTCCGATAATATTCGGTGCAATTGTATTTGCCCGGGGATGATTGATACGGCGTTGTTCAGGAAATCGATGGATATTCCGGGGTTCACCGATGCGGCGCTGGCGGCGGTGCCGGCGGGGCGGTTGGGGCGGCCGGAGGAGATGGCGAATGTGGCGTTGTTCCTGGCCTCGGACCTGGCTTCGTATGTGACGGGGGCCGCGGTGGTGGCGGATGGCGGGTTGACGGCGCAGACCGGGGTGCCGACGCGGTTTCGCAACGGGTAGCAGGCCACGGAGGGTATCATGGCGGATCGGATTGTAGCGGCGCGGGTGATTGTTACTTCGCCGGGGCGGAACTTTGTCACGCTGAAGATCGAGACGGCGGACGGGTTGAGCGGGATTGGCGATGCGACGCTGAACGGGCGGGAGCTGGCGGTGGCGGCGTATCTGCAGGAGCACCTGGTGCCGCTGCTGATCGGGCGGGACCCGGCGCGGATCGAGGATACCTGGCAGTATTTGTATCGGGGCGCGTATTGGCGGCGCGGGCCGGTGACGATGACGGCGATTTCGGCGGTGGATACGGCGCTGTGGGATATCAAGGCGAAGGCGGCGGGGATGCCGCTGTATCAACTGCTGGGCGGGGCGTCTCGCGAGCATATGCTTTGCTATACGCATGCGGACGGGACGACGATAGAGCATGCGCTGGATGTGGTGGATCGGCATGTTTCGGCCGGGTATCACGCCATTCGGGTGCAGGCCGGGGTGCCGGGGTTGCAGCGGATTTATGGGGTGCATGCGCCGGGGGCGGTGGATATGGATGCGCTGCCGGCGGAGGGGGACTGGGATACGGCGAAGTATCTGCGGTTCGCGCCGAAGTTGTTCGAGGCGGCGCGGTTGCGGGTGGGGGAGGACATGCACCTGCTGCACGATACGCATCACCGGCTGTTGCCGAATGAGGCGGCGCAGTTGGGCAAGTCTCTCGAACCGTTCAATTTGTTCTGGCTGGAGGATGTGACGCCGGCGGAGAACCAGGAGGCGTTGCGGCATGTGCGGCGGCATACGACGACGCCGCTGGCGATCGGCGAGGTGTTCAACACGATCTGGGATTGCCAGGCGCTGATTACCGAGCAGTTGATCGATTATATTCGCACCGCGGTGGTGCATGCGGGCGGGATCACGCATTTGCGGCGGATCGCTGATCTGGCGGCGCTGTATGGGATACGGACGGGGTGCCATGGGGCGGCGGATTTGTCGCCGGTGACGATGGCCGCGGCGCTGCATTTCGGGCGGGCGATTCCGAATTTCGGCATTCAGGAATATTCGGTGCATCCGAATGAGGCGTCCGAGGTGTTCCGGTGGGATTGGCGGCTGGAGGGGGGGTATTTGTTCAGCGGGGAGAGTCCGGGGCTGGGGATTACGATTGATGAGGCGGCGGCGGCGCGGTTTCCGTATCGGCGGGCATATCTGGATGTGAACCGGCTGACGGATGGGACATTGTGGAACTGGTGAGCCGCGGGCAGGGTTGAGCTGCGGCGAACGTGCTGTGCTTTTTGATGACGTATGATTTCGGAGGCTTGATCGATGGGTTTGGCGGCAGGGCCGGAGCGGCAGGTTGGCCGGATGGTGATTTCCAACATCGGGATGATGTTGTCGGGCGATCTGGCGGCGCCGTTGCTGGATGCGGACACGATTGTTGCCGAGGGCGGGCGGATTGTGGCGATCGGGCGGAAGAAGGATTGCGATATTGGCGAGGTTCGGGTGCGGATCGACGCCAAGGGGTGCGCGGTTTCGCCGGGGTTGATTGATAGCCATGTCCATCCGGTGTTTGGCGATTGGACGCCGCGGCAGGGGCAGTTCGGCTGGATCGACTCGTTTTTGAACGGCGGGGTGACGACGATGATTTCGGCGGGCGAGGTGCATTTGCCGGGCCGGCCGCGGGATATCATCGGGGTGAAGGCGTTGGCGATCACGGCGCAGCGGGCGTACACGAATTTCCGGCCAGGGGGTGTAAAGGTGCTGGCGGGGGCGCCGGTGATCGAGAAGGGGATGGTGGAGAGCGACTTCATCGAATTGGCGGCGGCGGGGGTGACGCTGCTGGGCGAGGTGGGGCTGGGGAGCGTGAAGGCGGGGTATGAGGCCAAGGAGATGGTGGCCTGGGCGCGCAAGGCGGGCATCCAGAGCACCATTCATACCGGGGGGCCTTCGGTGCCTGGTTCGGGGTATATCGATGCGGATACGGTGCTGGAGGCGGATGCGGATATCATCGGGCACATCAATGGGGGGCATACGGCGCTGCCGTTGAGCCAGATCCGGTGTTTGTGCGAGGGGTGCCATCGGGGCATCGAGATTGTGCATAATGGGAACGAGCTGGCGGGGCTGACGGCGCTGCGGTTTGCGCGCGAGTTGGGGCAGTTGGGGCGGGTGATCCTGGGGACGGATAGTCCGGCGGGCTCGGGCGTGCAGCCGCTGGGGATATTGCGGATGATCGCGCTGCTGTCGTCGCTGGGGGACACGCCGGCGGAGGTGGCGTTTTGTTTGGCGACGGGGAATACGGCGCGGATGCGCAACCTCGATTGCGGGTTGCTGGAGGTGGGGCGGGCGGCGGATTTCCTGCTGATGGATCGGGCGCAGCATTCGGCGGGGGTGGATTTGCTGGATAGCGTGCGCAAGGGGGATTTGCCGGGGATCGGGATGGTGGTGATCGACGGGATCGTGCGGTGTGGGCGTTCGCGGAATACGCCGCCGGCGGATCGGGTGCCAGAGATTGTCTAGCGCGCGATTGTCTAGCGTGGCGGGGGCGAATTGGACTTTCGCGGTGGGCGGGATTGGGCGAGGGTGACGGGATGAACACACCTCCGATCGGCCCTGTTGTTGACACCACGCCCCGTCCTTTGCCCGCGCGGGTGAAGATCAAGGGGCGGTATGTGGAGTTGGAGCCGCTGCATATTCGCCACGCGGCGGATTTGTGGCGGGCGGCGAGCGATCCGCGGGCGGGGGATAGCTGGGCGTATATGGGGTATGGGCCGTTCGCGAGCGAGGATGCGATGACGAAGTTCGTCGCGGATTTCTCGACGACGCATGATCCGATGGCGTGGGCGGTGCGGCCGGTGGCGACCGGGGTGGTGAGCGGGTGGCTGACGCTGATGGAGATCCAGCCGAAGAACGCGGCGATCGAACTGGGGAATATCTGGTTCGGGCCGGCGATGCAGCGGACGCGGGCGGCGACGGAGGCGATGTTCCTGTTGTTGAAGCTGGCGGCGGATGATCTGGGGTATCGGCGGCTGGTGTGGAAGTGCAACGCGCTGAATGCGCCGAGCAAGCGGGCGGCGGATCGGCTGGGGTTCGTCTATGAGGGGCGGCATCGGGCGCACCTGGTGGTGAAGGGCCGGCTGCGGGAAACCGATTGGTATTCGATTGTCGCGGAGGAGTGGCCGAGCCGGCGGGATGCGATGCTGGCGTGGCTTGATCCGGCGAATTTCGGGCCGGATGGGACGGCGTTGAAGGGGATGGCGGAACTGCGGGGGTAGGTTGCCCAGCGGTGTTGTATTTGCTTGACATCGCGGGCTCGGCGGGAGCAGGGTTTGAGTGCAACCGGAGAAGGATGCAGTCTCGCATGACACCACCGGAGAAGACAACAAGTTGCTGACCGTCGTGGCATCGGCAACTACTGCAACAGACCACGTGTTGACTATTGGAGCGAAGAGTCCCTTCGCATATTGACCCCCGTTGGCGCATGAAATGCGCCCGGGGGTTGTTGCGTTCTTGGGGGGTTAGATGGGGCGGTCGCCTTTGATGGTGACGCGGTTGCCGCTGCGGGTGTGCGGCCAGTAGTCCCACATGGCGCGGTGTTGGGCGCAGCGATTGTCCCAGAAGGCGATGGTGTTTTCGGTCCAGCGGAAGCGGCACTGGAAGAGCGGGTTTTCGGCGTGGGTGAAGAGGTATTCGAGGAGGGCCTGGCTTTCGTCGCGGGGGATGCCGAGGAGGCGGGTGGTGAAGCCGCGGTTGACGAAGAGGGCTTTGCGGCCGGTGACGGGGTGGGTGCGGACGGCGGGGTGTTCGGCGTGGGGGTAGGTTGGTTTATCGGCGACGCCGTGGTTGGCGTAGGTGCCGCGGTAGACGGGTTCGCCGTCGTGGAGGGCCTGGAGGCCGTCGAGGTAGGTTTTCATGCGATCGGAGAGGGCTTCGTAGGCGGCGTACATGTTGGCGAAGAGGGTGTCGCCGCCGTCGGGGGGGCATTGCTTGATGTAGAGGATGCTGCCCATGGGGGGCTCTTCGTCGCAGGAGACGTCGGAGTGCCAGCCTTCGCCGTTGGCGCGGGGGGAGTTGCGGTCGGCGTGGATTTTCATCAGGGCCGGCTCGCCCGGTTCGTGGGGGGCGGCGGGGTGGATGTGGAGGTCCCCGAAGCGGCGGCCGAAGGCGAGGTGTTGCTGGGGGGTGAGGTGCTGGTCGCGGAAGAAGATGACGAGGTTTTCGGCGAGGGCGCGGTGGATTTCGTCGAACTGCTGGTTGCCGAGGGGGCCGGAGAGATCGATGCCGGAGATTTCGGCGCCGATGATGGGGGTTAGCTTGGCCACCCGGATGGTTTCGTAGGGGGCGGACTCGCCTGGCGTGTGGCGGTATCTGGGGCCCTGGTTGCCGCGCAGAACGTTCATGGTTGCCTCCCCGATGGCGTTTCGGGGAGGCTAGTGCCGTGGCTGGTGGCCGGCAAGGATCAGGGGATGAGGTCGCGCCAGTGGCGGGTGTGGCCGGTGTCGATTTCGACGACGGTGCTCATGCCGGCGCGCAGCGGGGGATCGTCGGCGCGGCGGACGACCTGGACGCGGAGCGGGATGCGCTGGACAACCTTGACCCAGTTGCCCGAGGCGTTCTGCGGCGGGAGGACGGAGAATTCGGCGCCTGAGGCGGGGGCGATGGATTCGACGCGGCCCTTCCAGACCCGGCCGGGGTAGGTATCGACGGTGAAATCGACGGAGTCGCCGAGCTTCACGTAGGTGAGGTCGGTTTCCTTGGGGCTGGCGTCAATCCAGACGCGCTCGGAGGAGACGAGGCCGAAGCCGGCGGTGGCGGCGGCGAGGTACATGCCGGGCTGCATGGTTTCGACCTGGGTGGCGATGCCGTCAAAGGGGGCATGGACCTCGGTGTGGGCAAGCTGGCGGCGGGCTTCGTCGACCTGGGCCTTGGCCTGGAGGTATTGCGGGGTGGTGCGGACATCCACGTCGGCGTTGCCGCCGAGGCGGGCGAGTTGGACCTGGGCCTGGGTTTTCAGGCTTTCGACGCCGGCCTGGTTGGCGGCGAGCTTGAAGCGGGCGTCATCGTATTCGGCGCGGGTGACGCCGCCGCCTTTCACCAGGTTGGCGAAGCGATCGAAGCTGGCCTGGTCGGCCTGGACCTGGGCCTGCTTGGCATCGATGTCGCGCTGCATGCGGGAGTAGTCGCGCTTCATCGCCTCCATCATGAGGGCGACCTGGGCGAGGTTGGCTTCGGCGCCGGCGAGGGTGATGCGGAAGGGGGCGGCATCGAGGCTGAAGAGGAGATCGCCCTTTTTGACCAGTTGGCCCTCGTGGACGGCGACTTCGGCGACGATGCCCGAGACGTCCGTCGCGACGGCGAGTTTGCCGGCGCGGACGTAGGCGTTGTCGATGGAGACGACGCGGCCGCCGCCGAGCCAGTAGGAGAAGGAGACGACGGCCACGACCGCGATGCCGCCGAGCATCAGGATGGGGCGCAGGACCTTGGAGCGGGCTTCGCGCTTCAGCGGCGTGTCACCGGGCATGGCACGCGCGGTGGGCCCGGGGGCGGCGGCGGTGGTGGTCGACATCAGGCGGGATCCTTTTCGAGGGCCTTGCAGCGCAGATCGGCGACGACGTTGGCCTTTATGCGCGTGAGTCCGGTCTTCAATGTGGCGAGCATGGCGGGTTCGAGGCCGGCGCCCACCATGTCCAGCATGTCTTTGCGTTCGTCCTGGAGTTCGCGGAGCACCGGGAGGGCGGCGGGGCGGAGGTGGAGGCGCCAGATGCGGCGATCCAGCGGGTCGGCCCGGCGTTCGACGAACTCGCGGGCTTCCAGACGGTCAATCAGGCGGCCGACGGTGATGGGTTCGACCTCGACGATTTCGGCGAGCTCCTTCTGGGAGAGGCCGGGTTGGCGGCCGAGCCAGAAGAGGATGACCCATTGCGCGCGGGTGAGGCCGTAGGCCGCGGCCCGACGATCCGCATCCAGGCGGAGCTGGCGGGCAACATCATGCAGCAGGAAAAGCAGATCGGGCTGTTCGGTCACCGCGTAATTATAAGCAGCGTTATCTTAACGTGGCACCCAATCAGCCATGCGCACGGTGCGCGGCTGGTTTTACGGATCGCCGGGATGGGCGAAGGCAAGCGCTTCTTTTTGAAAAAAGAAGCAAAAACCTTTTTATCCAATGGCTTCGCCACTCTCCCCGGGGAGGGGCGAAGCCATTGGGGAAAAGTTTTTTGGTTCTTTTTTTCAAAAAAGAACCGCTTCCTACGGCTCCTCCGCCAACGGACGCAGCCGATCGATAGCCTCGACCAGGGCGGCGATGTGGGTGGCGGTGGCGTCCGGCTGGGGCGCCTGGGGCACCGCGAGCAGGGTGTTGGCGGCGAAGAGGAGCAGGCCGTCACCGGTGCGGCGGATGGCGATGTCGTGGATGCCGGTGATGCCGGGGGGCAACGCGAGGCGGAAGCCGCAGGCGGGGGTGGGGGCGCGCAGATGCAGGCCGGGCAGAGCGAGGTTGGCGGGGGCGGTGGCGATGACGGCGCCGTCCAGCAGGAGCTCAAGGGTGACGGGGTGGGAGGGGTCCGCGCGGTCAACCGCCCAGCCGGTGAGGGCGTGGTTCTCGATGGCTTCCATGGCACCGCGCAGGGGGCGGCTGCCGAGGCCGGCGCGGCGATCGGCGTGCTGGGTGGCGTGGGCGAGGGTGGGGCCGCGCTCGATCACGGCGGGGCGGCGGTCTCCGGGTTCGGCCACAACGTCCGCTGGGGCGTTGGCGGCGCGCAGGGCGAGGCCTTCGGCGAGGAGGCAGGCGCCGTCCCGCAGGGCGAGTTGGTAGAATTGGGTGCCGGAGGGGGTGTCGTGCGCGCGGATGGTGTGGCCGTTGACCAGCAGGCCGGCGGGGATGAGGGCGGGGCCGGCGAAGAGGATGGCCTGGTCGGGAGCGAGGCGGAGGGGGCGGCGGGGCTCGCGGTCCGACCAGGCCTGGGGGGCGATGACGATGGCGGACTGGGCCTGGTGCTGGCCGATCCATTTGATGACGCCGATGCCGCCGCCTTCGATGAGCACGGCGTTGCCCTCGCGCAGGGTCTCGACGGGGACTTCGCCGCGGGGGGTGTCGATGCGGGTGCCGGCGGCGATGCCGTCCTGGCCGGCCGGTCCGGCCTGGGCGGCGATGTGCGCAAGCGTGGGACGGGCCGTCATGTTGTCTCCCTTGGACTCGGGCCGAGTATAATGGGGCGGTGGATGAATACATAACGGGGCGGTGGATTTGTCCCATGCGGCGTGGCAGGGTGTCGGGGTGGAGAACGATACGCAATGAACCTTATCCAGCTGACTGACCTGCATTGTGTCCGCTATGGCCGCCAGGCGATGGGACGGTGCGAAACCAATACCCTGGCGGAGCGGGCGTTGCGGGCGGTGCGGAATTTTCGCCCGCGCGCGGATGCGGTGCTGATCACCGGGGACCTGACGGATAACGGGTTGCCCGGTGAGTATGAGCTGCTGGCCGGTATCCTGCGGCGGACGCTGGATGTGCCAGTGTATGTGATCCCGGGGAACCATGACCGGCGGGAGAATTTTCGCGCCGGGCTGGCACATCTGCCGGGGGTGACCAGCGATCCGGAGTTTGTGCAGTACACCATCGAGGACCTGCCGGTTCGGGTGATCATGCTCGACACGGTGATCCCGGGGAATCCGGCCGGGGAGATGTGCGCGCGGCGGATGGCGTGGCTGGAGGCGCGGCTGGCGGAGCAGCCGGGGCGGCCGACGATGATCGCGATGCATCATCCGCCGTTCAACTGTGGGCTGAATGACGCGATCGGGTTGCGCGACATGGCGGGGTTCACGGCGCTGGTGGCGCGGCATCCGCAGGTGCAGCGGATCATCTGCGGGCATCATCATCGGCCGGTGACGGCGCCGGTGGCGCAGGCGGTGGCGTCGATTTGTCCGGGGGTGGCGCACCAGGTGGAGTTGGATCTGGGGCAGGAGGGGTTGATCGGGTTGTGGAATCTGGAGCCGGCGGCATTCCAGGTGCATGTGTGGCTGGAGCAGCCGGGCGGGCCGGCGATTATTTCGCACACCGCGTATGTGGACAGCTATCCGGGGCCGTTTCCGTTCCAGGCCGACCCGGAAAGCCCGCATTAGATCGTTCGAAAATGTGAAACGGATGCTTCACATGTAACGTGCTAGGGTACGGGAAGTCCTGACAATGGACACCCTGGGGGAAACACAATGGTCGGCTTGCTCGTTATCGTGCTGCTGGTGCTGGCTGGCGTGGGGTGGTTGTACTGGCACGATGTGACCCAGACGCAGCACACCATCCTGCGCAACTATCCGGTGCTGGGGCATTTCCGCTATTTCTCCGAGAGCGTTGGCGAATACATGCGGCAGTATCAGTATCTGCCGGACTGGGTGGAGCGGCCGTTCAATCGGCTGGAGCGGTCGTGGATTTATCGCTCGGCGAAAGGGGTTTCGAACCTGGTGAGCTTCGGCAGCGAGGCGGCGCCGGCGTTCGTGTTTCGCAATGCGCCGTTTCCCATTCTTGATGAGGAGAAGACCCATTTTCCCGGCAAGACGATCGGGATCGCCGAGGGGCCGGGGGCGAGCCGGCAGCCGTTTGTGGGCCAGAGCTTTTTCAATATCTCGGGGATGAGTTATGGCGCGTTGAGCCATGCCGCGGTTTCGTCATTGTCGCGCGGGGCGAAGATGGCGGGGATCTGGATGGCGACCGGGGAGGGGGGGCTGGCGAAGTATCACCTCGAAGGCGGTTGCGACGTGATCATGCAGATCGGCACGGCGAAGTATGGGGTGCGCAACAAGGACGGCACGCTGTCGGAGGAGCGGTTGCGGGAGATCGCGGCGTATCCGCAGATACGGGCGTTCGAGGTGAAACTGGCGCAGGGGGCGAAGCCGGGGAAGGGGGGGATTCTGCCGGGGGCGAAGGTGACGGCGGAAATCGCGGCAATTCGCGGGATTCCGGCGGGGCAGGACAGCATCAGCCCGAACCGGCACATCGATATCGCCAATATCAAGGAACTCGGGGCGTTCGTGGCGCGGGTGCGCGATGTGACGGGCAAGCCGGTGGGGGTGAAGTTCGTGGCGGGGCATCCGGGGTTCCTGGATGACTGGTTCTCGTTCTGCGCCGAGCATCCCGAGGGGTGCCCGGACTATGTGCAGATCGATGGCGGCGAGGGGGGGACCGGGGCGGCGCCGGCACCTTTGGCGGATTATGTGGGGCTGCCGATCACCCAGGCGTTGCCGATGGTGGCGGAGGCGCGGGATCGGCATGGGTTGCATGATCGCATCCGTATCATCGCCTCGGGCAAGCTGATCACGCCGGACAAGGTGGCGTGGGCGCTGTGCATGGGGGCGGATTTCGTGTCCTCGGCGCGGGGGTTCATGTTCTCGCTGGGATGTATCCAGGCGATGAAATGCGGCAGCGGGTTCTGCCCGACGGGGGTGACTTCGGCCGATCCGAAGCTGATCGCCGGGCTTGATCCGGCGGACAAGGCGGTGCGGGTGAAGCGGTATGCGGAGCGGGTGCGCGAGGAGGTGGAAATCATCGCGCATTCGTGCGGGCTGACCAATCCGTCGGAGTTCCGCAGCCAGCATGTGACGGCGATCGAGCGGGGGATTGGCGGGTTTCGGAATGTGGCGGAGTAGTGGGGACGGGGTGGCGGGGGCGGCCGGTGCCGTTCCCCGCGGTTGCCATGGGTTTGGTGAGAGATGCATCGGTTATGGGATGTAATATCGGATAATTCAGAACAAAATATGCCGGTATTTTGTTTGTTTATTGGTAATTATGAGCATCGACAATAAATGAAGCTATTTGACCTGCGTCATCGACGGTCAATTGGGGCGAAATATATAATTCGCGCGGGCTGAATCATGGGAGGTTCATTCGATGGCGCGAATTATGGTGAATTTATTTGGTGCAACCGCGCTCGCCGGCGCGGTTGTGGTGGCAGCAGCGGGAGATGCCGGCGCGGCGCCGTTCACCCCGCAGTTCAATTGCGGCGGAGGGCTGGTGACGAGTTGCAGCCTGACGGATGCGTTGCAGTCCCACGCGGTGATGACATTCAGCGGCACCGAGATCCAAATGTGGTCGGCTGGCATTGCGCTGCCAACGGCGGTGACCGATCTGGTGATGGTGACGCCGTTCTCTGACATTGTCGGGCCGATCCAGACATTTGGCTTCAATTTGATGGTCGATCCATCGCTGGTGGGCGGGAGCGGCAATCCGTTCAGCGGCACGGTACAGGGCGGCGGGAGCACGTACCGGCTGGACTATCATCTCACCGCATTCGATACGCGCTCAGAGTCTGACTCTGAACTCATCCGCAACGAGCTAGCCTCCTGACGAGAAGCATAACTGAGGCGGCGTATAGGAAGG
>CAIMWH010000075.1 GCA_903845065.1 uncultured Rhodospirillales bacterium
CGGGTTCCAAGGGCCCGGCCCTTGGTGGGGTCGAGGGGCAAAGCCCCCGCCTTGCTTCCCTATCCCCCGCCCATCACCCCGCCTCGCGGGCCAGGCGGCGGGCCAGAACCCATCCGGCGAGGCCGCCTGCTGGCGCGGCGGGGAGCAGCAGCAGCCATCCGATGTTGGCGCCGGCGACCACGAGTGCGATTCCGAGTCCCAGCATCATGCCGCCCACCAGGCTGCCGGTGACACCTGCGCTGAGGCCGAGCATGAGGATTTCGCTGCGTTTGATCATGGTCCAGCCTGCTAATCCACCCCCCTGCATTTGACAACCCGCCCCTCGCCACCTATACGCCGGCCATTGCCGGGAACGTGGACGGGCCTTCGGGGCTCGCGCCCGTCTTTGCGTGCGCAAAGGCCTACCGGTGCAACAGGCGGATACCAGTCACGGTCCACGAGGGCCGGGCGGTTTCGCGACGATGAAGAAGGATACCGCGCATGACCAAGCGCGCAGAAAGCAAGTACAAGATCAATCGCCGTCTCGGCGTGAATCTCTGGGGCCGCCCCAAGTCGCCGATTTCCAAGCGCGATTACGGTCCCGGCCAGCACGGCCAGCGCCGCAAGTCCAAGCCGACCGATTTCGGCATTCAGCTCATGGCGAAGCAGAAGCTGAAGGGCTACTACGGCAACATCGGCGAAAAGGCGTTCCGCAAGTATTACGAAGAGGCCGTCCGCCGCAAGGGTGACACCTCGGAGAACCTGATCGAACTCCTGGAGCGCCGGCTGGATGCGGTGGTCTACCGCCTCAAGTTCGCCATCACCCCGTTCGCCTCGCGCCAGTTCGTCAACCATGGCCACATCATGGTGAACGGCAAGCGCGTCAACATCCCGTCCTACCAGGTCCGCGACAACGACATCATCGAAGTCAAGGAAAAGTCCAAGCAGCTCGCCGTGGTGCTCGATGCCTCGCAGAGCGCCGAGCGGGATGTTCCGGAATACCTGGAAGTCGATCATCGCGCCATGAAGGGCCGCTTCGCGCGCGCCCCGAAGCTGACCGATGTGCCGTATCCGGTGCAGATGGAACCGAACCTGGTGGTCGAGTTCTACTCGCGCTGATTTCGCCCAAACGCCTGCCGAAAAACCCGCCGCGCTCACCGCGCGGCGGGCTTTTCTTTGCCCGCCTCAGAGGAAATGCTGCGCTGTCAATGCACTGAAGCCAACGAAGGTGATGTTGGTGCCGTCCGACAGCGCCAGCGTCTCATTACCGCCGCTGATCACCGCGCTGCCCAGCGCCGCCGCCGCCTCGCCGGCCGGAAAGCCCTGCAAACTCAGATAGTCGAGCGTCGGGTTGAAGTCGGTAATCGTCACCTGCGCCGCCCGCCCGTCCACCACGGCGAACAGCCCGAGCCCGGTACTGCCCTGGATGGTCGCGGCCCCGGTGCCCACCTGGATCGCCGTGGTGGCCGGCCCGGCCAGGAACAGGTTCGGCCCGGCCCCGCCATAGAACCGATCCACCGCCGCCGCCGGCCGCGGCCCCGCCCCGTTGATCGTCTCCGCCCCGGCCCCGGCCAGGATAAAGTCCCCGGCATAGCTGCCCGCACTCAGCACATCGCCATCACCGCCACCAAAGATCGTCGCATTGCCGGCGATCGCCACATTGGGTGCGCCCGCATCGATCACGTTGTGCCCACCGGGCCCACCAAGGAACAGCGCCGCCCCGCCGCCGCCATGCACCGTCATGCTGCCGCCGAATGCCGCGATGGTATCCACCCCCGTGCCCCCAAACGCGGTCAGCGATCCATAGGACAACACCAGCATCCCGGTGCTGCCGCCATGCAGCGTCGCACTCCCCGTCGCACTGCCCAGGATGGTCGAAGCCCCACTACCGCCAACGAAATCGAGCGCCCCGGCCCCGGCAAACACCAGATCCTGCCCCACCAAAGCCGTCACCGTCGCAGCCCCGCCGGCACCCACGATGGTATCCGCCCCGCCCGAGTTGACGATATCGGTGTTGCTGCCCAGCCAATACACCCCGTAACGCACCGTGTTGAGCGTATCCGCCCCGGACCCGCCAACCACAGTCCCGGAGCCGTCGAACAGCGTGTTCCCGCTGCCGAGGAAAACCGTCGGAAAATTGGTCTGCACGGTCCCCGCCGAGATGGTGGCGTTGCCACTGCCCCCCGCGATCAGGTCCCACCCGTTGGACACCACGCTCGAAGCCCCTGCCCCGAGCAGGATACGGTTGTTGCCGAACCCGGTGTTGATGGTGTCATTGCCGCCCAGCGCCACCACCGTGTCATCGCCGCTGCCGAGGTCGATATACTGGCTCCCGGCCCCCGGATACACGCTCACCAGGCTCGCCCACGGCCCGGCGAACACACTGCCCGCCCCGGCACCGGCATTGAATGCCAGATGCGTGTTGCTGCCGATCACCAGTTGCCCGTTCGCCGCCCCGCCGCTGATCGTCACATCCGAACCCGGCTGCACCAGCGCGGTGCGATAGCCGGCCGGCATCACATACGCGCCGGACGCCGAGACCACCATTTCCCCGCTCTGCCCCGCCGGCAGCGCGGCCGGCTGCCCAGTGGCGACAACCACCCCGCCGCCAATCACCCCGGCATTCACCGGATCAAGCAGCGTCTGCATCGCGGCGATCCGCGCCGTGCCATCGCCCAGCCAGAACGGCAGCCCGATCACCCCGCCGGCGCCATCCGCCGCCATCACCGAATATGTCGGGTCGACCGTGCTCTGCACCACCCGCGAACCGCCGCCGCCATCGGGCATGGTGATGAAGCTGTAGCCGAGGTAAGAATACCCTGGATTGAGCTGCAATTGCAGACTGCCGCCGACAAACGGCACCGTCAGCGTATTCCCCGCCCCCAGTGTCGCCGTCCCGGTATGCAGAATGCCGGTTCCCGCCACATCGATGCCGCGGCTGTCGAACCGCAGGTACGTGTTGGGAAACATCAGGTGGTCGAGGTTGCTGAGCTGATCCCCCACCGTCCACGCCTTGTTCAGCACCGTGGCGCTGCGCGACCCAAAGGTGACGTTGATGGTATAGTTCCCCGCCAGCCCGGGCAGGTAGACGTCATTATCCACCGTCCCGCCGGCGAAAATACTCCCGGTGCCCTGCAGGTGCGCCACGTCCGCCCCGGCGAAAATCGTCGCGAGCAGGTCCGCCGCGTTGTTGTAGAACATGTCGTAGGCGAACTGGAAACCCGGCAGGGTGAAGCCTGTGATGGTATAGACCGTCCCCGACTCGAGATACCCCATCGTCAGCGCGGTGATAGTGGAGTTGGCGAGGTCCGGCGAACCGTCGAGTAATACCGGAAAGCTGCCGTCCAATCGCCAGTACAGCGTCAACGTCTGCGCGCCGTAATAGGTGTCGGTCGCCTTTGCCGGGTTGTAGTCGGGGTTGATCACCCCCGGCAGCGTCACCGTCAGGCTCGTCGAGGATTGCGCCGCCAATAACCCGTAATTGGCAATCTCCGAGAGATTGGAAATCCCGGTGTAGTCCACCCGCACCCGTGGGTCATACTGGATAAGAACGGCCACGATCACACCTCACGACAATCGGTCCACGCAGGCTATGCGCCCCGCACCGCCATCGCGATGATGTGGATCAACCCAGCCAAGGCGGCCGCAACGCCAGCAACTCCGCATGCACCGGGCAGTCCTGTGCATGCGCTCCCGGCAGATACCCCAGGCTCATCAGGAACTCGCCAACAATCTCGCCGCCGGTAAACTTGAACGTCTTGCCGAACAACTTCACCCACGCTGCCTTATCCCGCGGATGTTGCGCATCCAGCCACGCGGCGAACCCACCATGACTGTCCCGCAGCCCGCGCACCACCTGCGCATTGTGAATGATCGCCGCCACCTTCAGCCGGTTGCGGATAATCGCCGGATCGGCCAGCAGCCGCGCCACATCCGCCTCCCCATAGGCCGCCACGGCATCCACCACGAACCCGTCGAACGCCGCGCGCATGCCCACGCGCCGCTTCAGCACGATTTCCCACGACAGCCCGGCCTGCATGATCTCCAGCACCAGGCGCTCGAACAGCACCGCCTCGTCGCGCTGCGGAAACCCGTATTCCGTGGCGTGATAGGACTCATGCACCGGATGCCCGGGTGCGATTTTGCAATAGCCGCTCATTTCCCTCGCCTCCATTTCCCCCTATCCATGCCACATGCAGCCGCCCTCACCCAAGCCATCCTCCGCCACGATTTTCGCCGGCTTCTTCTCCGTCGGCATCATCGGCTTCGGCGGCGTTCTCCCCCTGGCCCGCCGCATGATCGTCGAACAGCGGCGCTGGATGAGCGGCCCTGAATTCACCGACATCCTCGCCCTCTGCCAGTTCCTCCCCGGCGGCAACGTCATCAACCTCGCTGCCGCCGTCGGCCTGCGCTACCGCGGCCTGCCCGGCGCCCTCGCCGGCCTTGCCGGCCTGATGTGCGCGCCCTGCCTCATCGTCGTCGGCCTCGGCCTGTTCTACGCCCGCTTCCAGTCCGAACCCGCCGTCCGCCACGCCTTCGGTGGCCTCGCCGCCGCCGCCGCCGGCCTCATCGTCGCCATGTCGCTGAAAATCGCCGCCCCCCTGCGCCGAGACCTCCAGGGCGCTGCCATCGCCATCCTCACCTTCGCCGCCGTCGCCTTCCTGCGCCTGCCCATGCTGCCCACCATGGCGGTGATGGCGCCGGCCGGCATCGCCCTCGCCTGGCGCCGCGTCCGATGAACGACCTCATCGCGCTGGCCACCCTCTACGGCCAACTCTCCCTGCTCTCCTTCGGCGGCGGCCCCACCGTGCTGCCCGAAATGCAGCGCCAGATCGTTGACGTCCATCATTGGATGACCGCGGCCGACTTCGCCGCCCTGTTCGCCCTCGCCCAGGCCGCCCCCGGCCCCAACATGCTGGTCTCCACCCTCGTCGGCCTTCACGTCGCCGGCCTCACCGGCGCCCTCGTCGCCACGCTCGGCATGATCGTGCCGTCCTCCCTACTCACCATTACCGTGGTTGGCGTGTGGGACCGCTTCCGCGATGCCCCCTGGCGCCGCGCCGTCCAGGCCGGCCTCATCCCCGTCACCGTCGGCCTGTTCCTCTCCGCTGCCGCGATGATCGCCCTCTCCGCCGACCGCAGCATCCCCCTCGGCCTGCTCACCCTTGCCGTCGCCGGCCTCAGCCTCGGCACCAGGATCCACCCCCTCTGGCTCCTCGCCGCCGGCGCCGCCCTGGGGGTTATCGGGCTGGCCTGAACCGGTTACGCTCCCGCCACTCAAAGGGAGAACGAACAATGCTGTTTTACGATTCCGTCGGCCCCAACCCGCAAGTCGTCCGCGTGTTCATGGCCGAGCGCGGCATCGAACTGCCCAAAACCACCATCGACCTGCGCGCCGGCGAAAATCGCCAGCCCGCCTACATGGCGAAAAACCCGGCCGGCCAGATGCCCTGCCTGGAACTCGACGATGGCTCCGTCATCGCCGAAATCACCGTCATCTGCGAATATCTCGACGAAACCACCCCCGGCCTCTCCCTCATCGGCGCCAACGCCCAGGAGCGCGCGGAAACCCGCATGTGGGTCCGCCGCATCGATCTCGGCATCATCGAACCCCTCGCCAACGGCTTCCGCTTCTCCCAGGGCCTGAAGCTGTTCCAGAACCGCATCCACTGCATCCCCCAGGCCGCCGACGATCTCAAGGCCACCGCCCAGGAAAAACTCACCTGGCTCAACGGACAGATGGACGGCAAAACCTGGATCTGCGGCAACCGCTTCACCCTCGCCGACATCTTCCTCTACTGCTTCCTCAAGTTCGGCGCCGCTGTCGGCCAACCGCTGAACCCCGACAACACCAACATCACCGCCTGGTTCGACCGCGTCGCCGCCCGCCCCAGCACCGCCGCCTGACCAACTCCTCCCCCTCCCGGCCTTCCGGGAGGGGGCCGGGGGGCGGGCCCATCAACCCGAAAGACGAGCCCAAACCATGCCCCTCACCCCCACCCTCGACCACGTCGTCGTCAACACCCATCACCGCATGGACGAAGCCGCCGACACCTACCGCCGCCTCGGCTTCACCCTCACCCCGCGCGGCTTCCACTCCCTCGGCTCGATGAACCACCTCGCCATCTTCGCCACCGACTACCTCGAACTCATCGGCGTGCCTGACACCGGCGGCCGGCAGGACCTGCTCTCCTGGCCCCTCGGCCTCAACGGCCTGGTCTGGGGCAGCGAGAACGCCGCCACCACCCACACCGCCCTCGTCGAAGCCGCCGTCCCCACCCTCCCCGCCCAGCACTTCACCCGCCCCGTCGCCCTGCCCGACGGCCCGCAGGATGCCGCCTTCAGCACCGTGCGCCTGCCCAATGACACCACCTCCGCCGGCCGCCTCTACTTCTGCCAGCACTTCACCCGAGACCTCGTCTGGCGCGACGAATGGCGCCAGCACGCCAACGGCACCATCGCCATCGCCGCCGCGGTGATTGTCGCCCAAGACCCCGCACGCCTCGGCGCCCTCTTCACCGCCATGTTCGGCCCCGCCGCCGTCCGCCCCATCGAGGGCGGCCTACGCCTCGCCGTCGGCATGGCCAATTTCGACGTCCTCACCCGCCCCGCCCTCGCCGAGCGCTTCGGCGCCGAAACCCTCCCCGATGACGGCCGCCCCGAAGCCATGGCCGCCCTCGTGATGCGCACCACCGCCCTCGCCACCACCGCCCAGGCCCTGCAAGGCACGCCCACCCGCACCCACGCCGGCCAGATCCTCGTCCCACCGGCCGCCGCCTTCGGCGTCACCCTCGCCTTCCAGGAATAACCACGGAGACTCCCGATATGACCGGCATCATGGTGATCACTGGCGGCAGCCAGGGCATCGGGCCGCCACCGCCCGCCTCGCCGCCGCCCGCGGCTACAAGGTCGCCATCTCCTACCGCTCCGGCGCCCACCACGCCGCCCGCGTCCTGGCCGACATCCACGCCGCCGGCGGCACCGCCATCGCCATCCAGGCCGACGCCTCCGACGAACGCGCCACCGAAGCCCTCTTCGCCCAGGTCGACCGGGACCTCGGCCCCGTCACCGCCCTCGTCAACAACGCCGGCACCACCGGCCCCATCCGCAAGCTCGACGCCGTGGACGCGCCGATGCTCAACGATCTCATGCAACTCAACGTCACCGGCTGCTTCCTCGCCTTGCGCGAAGCCGTCAAACGCATGGCGACCGACCTCGGCGGCACCGGCGGCGCCATCGTCAACGTCTCCTCCCGCGCGGCGGACATCGGCGGCGCAAACGAATTCGTCCACTACGCCGCCTCCAAGGGCGCCATCGACAGCTTCACCATCGGCGCCTCCCGCGAACTCGGCGGCCGCGGCATCCGCGTCAACGCGGTCAACCCGGGCATGATCGAAACCGAAATCCACGCCAAAGCCGGGGATGCCGGACGCACCACCCGCGCCATCCCCGTCATCCCCGTCATCCCCCTCGGCCGCGTCGGCACCGCGGACGAAGTCGCCAAAGTCATCCTCTGGCTACTGTCGGACGAAGCCAGTTACGTCACCGGCGCCCTGGTCCCGATCGGCGGAGGGAGATAGCAAAGCCAAACGGATAGAAAGTTTTTATTTTTTTTTCAAAAAGAAGCGCTTTCTTTTTTGAAAAAAAGAAACAAAAAACTTCTATCCATGCCTATGCGTCGACGGCTGCGGTCACTGCGGCAGCCGTTAGTCTGGACCAGCTAGCTTCCATCTCAGCGGTCCACTCCGTGCCGCAAATCTCGCGAAATACCTCCAGCAGCACGCCATAGAAGCTGTCGAACGCCTCCGGCGGTACGCCCAGCCCCTGATGGTTCACCCGCTCCGTCTGCAACAACCCCGCCGCATACGCCCGGTCCCCGGCCAGATCGAGCAGCCCCTCGATCGCCACCTGCACCATCTGCCCGCGCACAATCCCCGACCGATCCCGCACGAACAACGCCTGCAACCCGGGAAACCGCTCGAACAGCCACGCATAAACCAACGGCGCCGGATCAGCCACCCGCGCCGCCACCAGCTCCAGGCTGGCAACCAGCGCGTCCAGGTCAGGCGATGCCATCAACCGCCACCGAATCCGTCGTCGCGATGCTCAACCGCAACGCCTTGTACGGCGCATAATCCGGATCATTGACGAACGCATGGATCGCAGCCCGATCGGGAAACCGGAACAGCACCAGCCTGGTCGGCCGCCAATCCCCCTCCAGCACCTCGAATTCCCCGCCGCGCACCAGATACTCCCCGCCATGCCGCGCAATCAGCGCTGGCACCGCAGCCTTGTACGGCTCATATGCCGCCGGATCGGCAAGATTGACGTCGACGATCAGATAGGCCGGCATGGCACGCTCCCCGCATTTCGCGGAAGCCTACCCGCATCACTTCGCCAAGGAAACCAGCCGCCCATCCTGCAACGTCACAATCCGGTCCATCCGCGCCGCCAACTCCGGATTATGCGTCGCGATCAGCGCCGCCGCGCCATGCCCACGCACGACCTCCAGCAACGCATCAAACACCATCGCCGCCGTCGCCACGTCGAGGTTCCCGGTCGGCTCATCCGCCAGCAGCACCCCCGGCCGATTGGCCAACGCCCGTGCAATCGCCACCCGCTGCTGCTCGCCGCCCGACAACTTCCCCGGCACATGCTCCGCCCGATCCGCCAGCCCGAGCCCCGCCAGCAGCGCCCGCCCGCGCGCCTCGGCCTCCCGCCGCCGCACCCCCGCGATCATCTGCGGCATCGCCACGTTCTCCAGCGCCGTGAACTCACCGAGCAGATGATGGAACTGATACACAAACCCGATCGCATCCCGCCGGATCGCCGTCCTTGCCGTATCCGCCAGCGTCCCCACTGCCCGGCCGGCCACCAGCACGTCCCCGCGATCCGGCCGATCCAGCAACCCCGCGATATGCAGCAGCGTCGATTTCCCGGTCCCCGACGGCGCCACCAGCGCCACGATCTCGCCAGCCGCCAGCGTCAAATCGCAACCGCGCAACACCTCCAGCCGCCCACCGCCCGACGCATAGGACCGGCTGACATCCCGCAACACCAGCGGCTCAGCCATTGCGCAACGCCTCGATCGGATCAGTCCGCGCCGCCCGCCAACTCGGATACACCGTCGCCAGCAGCGACAGCGCGAGCCCCAGCACCACCACCTTGCCCACATCCGCCCAGTCCACCTGGTCCGGCAGCGTGGTCAGCAAAAACGCCCGGCTATCGAACACCTGCCCGCCGGTCACACCCTCGATGAAATGCTGGATCGCCACGATATTGCGGCAGAACACCACCCCCATCGCCGTGCCCAGGAACGTCCCGGCCACGCCCACGAACCCGCCGCACATCAGGAAAATCCGCAGGATCGCCCCCGAACTCGCCCCGATCGTCCGCAGCACCGCGATATCCGCCGTCTTGTCCTTCACCAGCATGATCAGCGACGAAATCACATTGAACGCGGCGACCAGGATGATCATGCCGAGCACAATGAACATCGTATCCTTCTGGATTTGCAGGATACCGATGATCTGGTCATTGGCATGCCGCCAATCCCGCATCAGCACCTTGCAGCTCCCCAGCGCCCCCCACAGCCCCGGGATCACCGCCTCCACATGCGAAGGATCAGCCACCCGCAACTGGAACCCGGTCACCGCATCGGTCTTCTGGAAAAACCCCTGCGCCATCGCCAACGGCAGGAACACCACGCCCGAATTATAGTCGGACAGCCCGGCATCGAACACCGCGACCACCTTGAACGCCCGCACCCGCGGCACCACGCCGAACGCGGTGGCCGCCCCCTGCGGCGAAATCAGCGTGATCAGGCTCCCCGGCACCAGCCGATATGACGCCGCCAGCCCCACCCCCACCACGATGGCATCGTCGCCCTCGAACCCGTCGAGGGACCCCGCCACGATATGATCGGCAATCGCCGCCAGCTTGCGCAAATCCTCGCGCAGCACCCCGCGCACCAGGCCGCCCCGCGCCGCCCCATTGTTCACGCTGAGCAGCGCCTGCCCATCCAGCACCGGCAGCACGCTCGCCACCCCCGGCACCGCCCGCATCCGCGCGGCAAGATCGGCGAACCCGTCGATCTTCTCCCCGGCATAGGCCTCGATGCTGATATGGCCCGAAACCCCCAGCGCCCGGTCCACCAGCGCCGTCTGGAAGCCGCTCATCACCGAGGACACCACGATCAGGGTCGCCACCCCGAGCGCGATGCCCACCAGCGAAAATATCGCGATGATCGAGACGAACCGCTCCCCCTTGCGCGCCCGCAGATAGCGGGCAGCCACCATGCGCTCGAAGGGGCCGAACATCCGCTAACCCAGGATCTTGGCCAGCGCGTCCGCCACACTCACCTCAACGCGCTCGCCGGTGGCCCGCCGCTTCAGCTCCACCATCCCATTGGCAGCGCCCCGCGGCCCGACGATCACCTGCCACGGATGCCCCATGAGATCCGCATCGGCGAACTTTCCGCCCGCCCGCTCATTGCGATCATCATACAGCGCATTGCCGCCGAGCGCCTTGTAGACCTCCTCGCAAATGGCATCGCACTTCGCGTCGCCAACCTTGAGGTTCAGGATGCCGGCCTTCCACGGCGCCACGCTGTCCGGCCAGATGATGCCGGCCTCGTCATGGCTCGCCTCGATGATCGCGCCGGCCAGGCGCGAAACGCCAATGCCATAGCTGCCCATATGCGGGATGATCGGCTTGCCATCCGGCCCGATCACCGAAAGCTTCATCGGCTCGCTGTACTTGGTGCCGAAGTAGAAGATATGCCCCACCTCGATCCCGCGCCCCTCGCGGCGATTGCTCTCCGGCACTTCCGCCCACTTCGCCGTGTCATGCTTCTCGTCAGTGGCAGCATACATGCTGGTCATCAGCGTGGTGAAGCGCTCCAGATCGGCCGGATTCTGGTTGTCGAAATCCGCCTTCATCCAGTCGATCGCCTCGAACCCGCCCTCGAAATACACCTGGCTCTCGCCAGTCGGTGCCAGCACGATGAATTCGTGGCTAAGGTCCCCACCGATCGGCCCGGTATCGGCCACCATCGGGATCGCCTTCAGCCCCAGCCGCTGGAAAGTGCGCATATAGGCCAGCATCATCTTGCGATAGGCGATCACCGCACCCTCGTAGTCGAGGTCGAACGAGTAGGCGTCCTTCATCAGGAACTCGCGCCCGCGCATCACCCCGAAGCGCGGCCGCACCTCGTCGCGGAACTTCCACTGGATGTGATAGAGATTCTGCGGAAATTCCCGGTAGGACTTCACGCCCGAGGCGAAAATCTCGGTGATCATCTCCTCATTGGTCGGCCCATACAGCAGGTCCCGCTTGTGGCGGTCCTTGAGGCGCAGCATTTCCTCGCCGTAGCCGTCATACCGGCCGGACTGGCGCCACAAATCGGCCGACTGGATGGTCGGCATCAGCACTTCCTGCGCGCCCGAGGCGTCCTGCTCCTCGCGCACGATCTGGGCGATGTTCTGCAACACCCGCAGCCCCGCCGGCAGCCAGGCATAAATGCCCGCCGCGGTCTGGCGCACGAGCCCCGCCCGAAGCATCAGGCGGTGCGAAGCGATCTGCGCCTCGGCGGGGGTTTCCTTGAGCGTGGGCACGAAACTGCGGGAGAGGCGCATAGGATAATCCGGCTGTTGAGGAGTCTTCAGACCGCGGACCCTACAGGCAGCCGGCGCGGCGCGAAAGCGCTGGTTGAGGATGCCTGAACCGTTGAGCAGCGCGACCGATTTGTGCGCCGCGGCAGGAAGTCGCGCAAGAAAATCTCGCTGAATCTGTCAACGGCGCACGAATCCCCGTGACAAGGCGCGCGCCAGACGATAAACAAAAAAAGGCCCACGCGCCGTGAAAGGCGCGAAGGGCCAAGTTTAGGGAGGAAACGCCAGTCACACGTCAGGAAGAGGGAAGCCCCTCTTCCTGTCGTGATGATTGCTGGTTCCAGGCCCCTCGTCCAGAAAAAATTGTGCGTCGCAGGATGAAAAATGCGGCACTCAGACTGAAATTGCCGCAATTAAAAGCAGCGCCGCCACCTTCGACGGCACACTGCCTATTATTCGCGCATTGACATCCAACCAGCGCGAAAACTGATCCAACCGCTGCTGATCATCAGGTAAACCCCAAGCCAGATCACCGCCGCCACAACGGTGGTGATCAATGCCTTGCGCAGCATCTGCGGCTGCTCGGGTGCGCCGCGCCAACCGGTCTGGGAATCGGCGTCCGCCACCGGCTTGGTGCCAAGCGGCAGCACCGCGAACAGGGCGATCCACCAGATCACCACGTACATCGCAATCGCGGTCACCACGGGCATGGTTCAAATCCTCAGCAGATGCACATCCACCAGCGGCCGCTTCTGCAACCGCTTGCCAAGCGCCCGGCGCACCGCCGCCCGCGCCGCCTCGGTCAACGCCGCGTCATCCTTGCGGGTCGCCGCCGGCAGGTCCGCCAGCGCGTCCACAAGTTCGCCCGCGACTCGGATGGCTTCCTTGTCCTCGGCCTCGAACAGCCCCGGCGCCGAAAGCCGCGGCTTGCCACGCACCCGCCCGTTCTCGTCCACCGCGATAGAAGCGATCACCACCCCGTTGAACAGCATGCGCCGCCGCGCGCCCATCACCGTGCCATTGAGCGGTACCAGGCGCGAGCCATCGGCCACCAGTTTGCCCACCGGCGCGCTGTCGATCACCTGCGGCTTGCCGGACAGCCCGAGGATGTCGCCATCCTCCAGCAGCACGGCCGGAATCCCTGCCTCCTCGGCCAGCGCGGCATGGGCCGCCAGATGGCGCCACTCGCCATGCACCGGCACCGCCACCTTCGGCCGCACCAGCTTGTAGAGCCGGCGCAGCTCGTCCCGCGCCGGATGGCCGGACACATGGATCATATGATCGTCGTCCGTCATCACCCGCACGCCACGGCGCACCAGGTTGTCCTGCATGGCGTGAATGGCGCGCTCATTGCCCGGGATGATGCGGCTGGAGAAGATGATGGTATCCCCTTCCCCAAGCTCGATGCGCGGATGCTGATCCATCGCGATCCGCGCCAGCGCCGAACGCGCCTCGCCCTGGCTGCCGGTGCAGATCAGCATCAGGTGATCGTCATCGATGTCGTTGGCCTCGTCCTCGGAGAGGAACGGCGGCACACCCTTGAGGTAGCCGCATTCGCGCGCCGCCGAGTCGATGTTGCGCAAGCTGCGCCCCACCAGCGCCACGCTCCGCCCGGCCGCCTTGGCAGCCAGCGCCACCGTCTCGAACCGCGCCACGTTGGAGGCAAAGCAGGTCACCGCCAGCCGCCCGCGCAAGGTCTTGATGAGCGCCGTCATGATGCGGCGAACATCCGCCTCCGAGCCCGAATGCCCCTCCACCATGGCATTGGTGCTGTCGCACACCATCGCCAGCACGCCCTCGTCGCCCAGCGCACTCAGCGCCGCCTCATCGGAGCGCGGCCCCACCAGCGGCTCGGGATCGAGCTTGAAATCGCCGGTGTGCAGGATTGTCCCGTACGGCGTGCGGATCGCCAGCGCCTGCGCCTCGGGAATGGAGTGCGCCACCGGGATGAACTGCAGCTTGAACGGCAACAGGTCGAAGCTGCCGCCACACTTGATGGTATGCAGCTTCACCTGGTTCACCAGGCCCACTTCGCCCAGCTTGCGCCGGAGCACCGCTGCCGCGAAGGGCGTGGCATAAACCGGGCAGCGTAATTGTGGCCACAGCCATGCCACCGCGCCGATATGGTCCTCATGGGCATGGGTGATGACCAGCCCAACCAGCTTATCCCGCCGCTCGGCGAGAAAAATCGGGTCAGGCATCATCACATCCACCTCTGGATGCGCCGCGCCACCGAAGCCAATGCCGCAGTCAACCGCCAGCCACTTGCCGTCGCAGCGGTACAAATTGAGGTTCATGCCGATCTCGCCGGTGCCGCCGAGCGGCAGGAAGGCGAGGTCGTTCGTGCCCGTGTTCATCAGGGCGCCGCGGAGTTCTGGATCATTCCCCCTCGATAGGCCGCACGCGCTCCCGGGGCAAGGTGGGACGGGGATTCTGATCGGCCAACATGCGCAATCCGTCAAGCGTGAGGTCGGCATCGATGTGGCCAATGATGGTGGAGCCCTCCGCCACCAGGGGCGCGAGGCCACCGGTGGCCAGCACCTTCATGTCGTGCCCGTACTCGGTCTTCACCCGCGCCACCAACCCCTCGATCATCGCCACATACCCCCAGTAGATGCCGGACTGCATCGCCGAGACCGTATTGCGCCCGATCACCGACTGCGGCCGCCCGATGCCGATGCGCGGCAGCCGGGCCGCGGCGCGATGCAGCGTCTCGATCGACAGGTTGATCCCCGGCGCGATGATGCCGCCAAGATAGGCCCCGTCGTCATCCGCCACGTCGAACGTGGTGGCGGTGCCGAAATCGATCACCATCAGCGGCCCGCCATAATTGCGATGCCCGGCCAACGTATTGAGCAGCCGATCGGCGCCAACCTCCTCGGGATTGTCCACCTTAATCTCGAACCCCCAGTCCAGCGTGGCACGCGCCACCAGGGGCTCCACGCTGAACCAGTCCCGGCACAGCCGCCGCAGATGATAGAGCGCCGCCGGCACCACCGTGCCGATCACCGCCGCCTCCACCTGCTCGCGGCGCAACCCGGTCAACTGGATCAGCGACAGCAGCCACACCGCGTATTCGTCCGATGTCCGCTGCGGGTCGGTGGCGATGCGCCAGGTGCCGCGCCACTCATTCCCGTCATGAACGGCAAAGACGATGTTGGTGTTGCCGGCGTCGACGACGAGCAGCATGGTCAGGCTCCTGCCTGCAAGCGCACCTCGCCGGCGGCGAAGGCACGACGTTTTCCCGCGATATCAAGGAGGATACTGCCATCTTCGGCGAGGCCCGCGAAGCTGCCGTCAACGTCGGTGGTGCCATACCGCAGGCGCATCACGGTCCCAACCTCGGGCCCGCGCGCGAGCCACGCCGCACGAACCGGCCCGAACCCCTCGGCCGCCTGGATGCCGATCCAGCGCCCAAGGCTGCCCAGTAGACGCGCAGCCATGGCCTCCGGCTCCGGCGGAGCCACCACATCCGCCAGCCGCGCCGTCGGCCGATCCGGCAGATCCGGCTTGGTCGCAATATTAAGGCCGATGCCGATCACGAGGGACGCAAAGCTGCCATCGGGATTGGCCGCGCTGTCGAGCAGGATACCAGCGGTCTTGGCGCCGTTGAGCAGCAGATCATTGGGCCACTTCAACCGCAGCGCCGCCGGATCAGGGACTACCTCGGCCACCGCATCCGCAAGGGCCACCGCCACCAACAGCGACCAAAGCCCCCCCTCGTTCAACCGCCCAACCGGCCGCAACAACACCGAGATATAGAGATTTCCCTCGGGCGAAGCCCAGGCGCGCCCAAAACTCCCCCGCCCCGCCTCCTGCCGCCGCGCCATCACCGCCAGCCCGGCCGCCTCGCCCTCCACCGCCCGCGCCCGACAAACCTCCGACGTCGATGGCAACGTGTCATGGACTTCGAGCCGCCAAAGCATCAGCAATACTCAACGGATGAAAGTTTTTTGTTTCTTTTTTTCAAAAAAAAATCGCTTCTTTTTGAAAAAAGAAGCAAAAACTTTCCATCCGCTTAGCAAGGCCCCTTAGTGAAACAGCACCTTCGCCGCCGCTTCGGCAGCGGCCACCACCGGTGCGGGGAAGAAGAAGAACAGTGTGGTGAACAACCCGCTGGCGGCCGCCACAAAGGACAGCGAGCCCGGCCGCACGTCGAACGCTTCGGCTGGCGTGTCGAAGTACATCACCTTGATGATGCGGATATAATAGAACGCGCCCACCACGCTGGTCAGCACGCCGATCACCGCAAGCGTCCACATCCCCTGCTGCACGGCGGCAGTAAACACGAAATACTTGCCCAGGAACCCACCGAACGGCGGGATGCCGGCCATCGAGAACATGAACACCGCGAGCCAGAACGCCATCATCGGATCGGTGCGGCTGAGCCCGGCGAGGTCGGCAATCCCCTCCACCGCCCGGCCCTTGCGACGCATGGCGATGATGCAGGCGAAGGTGCCGATGTTCATGAACACATAGGTGAACAAGTAGAACAGCACGCCGCGCACCCCATTGGGCGTGCCGGCCGCCAGGCCGATCAGCGCGTAGCCGATATGGCCGATCGACGAATACGCCATCAGCCGCTTGATGTTCTTCTGCGCAATGGCCGCAAACGCGCCCAGCAGCATCGAGGCCACCGACACCAGCACAATCAACTGCTGCCACTGCGCCAACAAATGCCCGAACGGCGTCGCCATCACCCGCAGCAGCAGCGCCATGGCGGCCACCTTGGGCGCCGTCGCCATGAACGCCGTCACCGGCGTCGGCGCGCCCTCATACACATCGGGCGTCCACATATGGAACGGCACGGCGGAAATCTTGAACGCCAGCCCGGCCACGATGAACACCAGCCCGACTATCAGCCCCGGGGAAGCCTTCGCCGGGTCCGAAAGGGCCGCCGCCAGCTTGAGGAAGTCCATGCTGCCCGAGAACCCGTAGGCCAGCGAAACGCCATAGAGCATCAGCCCCGAAGCCAGCGCCCCCAGCACGAAATACTTCAGCCCCGCCTCGGACGACCGCAGCTCATCCCGCGCAAACGCCGCCAGCACATAGATCGACAGGCTCATCAATTCCACGCCGACATACATCGTCATCATGTTGGTCGACGACGCCATCAGCAGCATGCCGGTGGTGGCATACAGGATCAGCACCGGGAACTCGAAGCGCTTGAGATTGGTATGCTCGTTGTAGTCGAGGCTGACCACCACGCTCAACGCCGCGGCGGCCAGGATCAGCAGCTTCACGAACAGGCTGAACGCATCGTTGGTGAACTGACCGTTGAAGCCCACCCCCATCGGCGCCATCAGCACCAGAAGGCCGGCCAGCAGGAAGGCGCCGACGGTCAACATGGAGCTTGCCAGGAAGGTATCGCGCTTGTTCAGCACCCCGAAAATCAGGATGCCCATGCCGCAGCAGGCAAGCACCAGTTCGGGAAGGGCGGTGGTCCAGTTCATGGCGTCAGAACTCCGGCGATTGTCGTCGTGCCCATCAGGGCCGCGTGGTTGTGGTCGACCATGGCGTTCACCGCGGCGTCGAAAAAGCCGGTGAAGCTGGACGGGTAGACACCCATCCACAGGGCGAGCACCACGAGGGGCGCGAAGACGGCGATTTCGCGGCCGGAGAGGTCGAGGATGCCCTTGAGGTCATCGCGGGTAATCTTGCCGAAGATCACCCGGCGATAGAGGTAGAGCATGTAGGCGGCGCCCAGGATCATCCCCAGGCTGCCCAGCAAGGCGAGCCAGAAATTCACCTTGAACGCGCCCACCAGCACCAGGAACTCGCCCACGAAGCCGGCGGTGCCGGGCAGCCCGCACGAGGCCATGCTGAACAGCATGAAGGCGAAGGCATAGATCGGCATCCGGTCCGCCAGGCCGCCGTAACGGGCGATCTCGCGGCTGTGGATGCGGTCATAAACCACGCCGACGCAAAGGAAGAGTGCGGCCGAAACCACACCGTGAGACAGCATCTGGAACAGCGCGCCCGAAACGCCCTGCACGTTGACGGTGAAGATACCGATCGTCACCACGCCCATATGCGCCACGGACGAATAGGCAATCAGCTTCTTCATATCGGTCTGCGCCAGCGCCACCAGCGAGGTATAGATCACCGCCACCACCGAGAGCGTGTAGATGAACGGCGCATAATTGGCGGTCGCCAGCGGCAGCATCGGCACCGAGAAGCGCAGGAACCCGTAAGCCCCCATCTTCAACAACACGCCGGCCAGGATCACCGAGCCCGCGGTCGGCGCCTCGACATGCGCATCCGGCAGCCAGGTGTGCACCGGCCACATCGGCACCTTCACCGCGAAGGAAGCGAAGAAGGCGAAGAACAGCCAGGTCTGCATGCTCGCCGGGATATTCGCGTGCAGCAGCGTCACCAGGTCCGTACTGCCCACCTGATACCAGATCGCCAGCAACGCCAGCAGCATCAGCACCGAGCCCGCCAGCGTGTAGAGAAAGAACTTGATGGCGGCATAAACCCGCCGCGGCCCGCCCCACACGCCGATGATGAGATACATCGGGATCAGCACGCCCTCGAAGAACATGTAGAACACGATGGCATCGAGGGCCGCGAACATCCCCACCATCATGGTCTCAAGGATGAGGAACGAGATCATGAACTCCCGCACCCGGGTGCCGATGGCCTCCCAACTCGCGAGAATGCAGATCGGCGTCAACGCGGTGGAGAGCAGCACGAACAGCACCGAGATGCCGTCCACGCCCATTTTGTAGTTGATGCCCCATTGCGGCAGCCAGGCAGCGGTTTCAACGAACTGGAACCCACCATCGGCCTTGTCGAACTTCACCCACAACACAAGGGAAAGCACGAACACGATCAGCGTGGTCCAGAGCGCCGTCCAGCGCGCATTGGCGGCCACCGTCGCCTCATCGCCGCGAACGGACATGATGACGAGCACACCCACCAGCGGCAGCCAGGTGACCAGGGAGAGCAGCGGGAAACCAGCGGCGTTCATCGTAATCACCGAAACAACAGGAACACGGTCACCAGGGCGACAACCCCGATAACCATCGTGAAGGCATAAACCGCGATAGAGCCAGTCTGCATGCGGGCCACCCGGCCGGAGCCGCCGGTGGTCATGGCGGCAAGCCCGTTCGGCACGCCGTCGATAATGGTGGCATCACCCGTCTGCCAAAGAACACGGGCAAGGCAGAGCAGCGGACGCACGATGACGGCGTTGTAGAGCTCGTCGAAATACCACTTGTTCAACAGGAACAGGTAGATCGGGCGGAATGCGCTCGCCAGCATCCCCGGCACCGCCGGCATGCCCATATAGAGCGCATAAGCCACCGCAATCCCGATCGCCCCGGCCACCGTCGGCGCGAAGCTGACCCAGTGCGGCACGTCTTCCATCGCGTGAAGGATATGATTGGCCGGCCCGTTGACGATGGCGGCACCCCAGAAGTGGCCCCACTCCTCGCCGATCAACTGCTCATGGAAGAACCACCCGGTGGTCACCGCGCCAACCGCCAGCAGGATAAGCGGCACCGTCATCACCGGTGGGCTCTCATGGGCATGTTCGAACGTGTGGTGATCGGCGCGCGTCTTGCCATGGAACGTCAGGATCAGCAGGCGCCACGAGTAGAACGCCGTCAGGAAAGCCGCGATCAGCAAGCACCAGAACCCATAGGCGCCAACGCCGCTTTCCGCCGCCCAGGCCGCTTCGAGAATGGCGTCCTTCGAGTAGTAGCCAGCAAACGGCGGCACACCCGCCAGCGCTAGGCTGCCGATCCACATCAACGTCGCGGTCAGCGGGATCTTCTTGGCCAGCCCACCCATCTTGCGAATATCCTGCTCGTCCGACATCGCGTGGATCACCGAGCCGGCACCCAGGAACAGCAGCGCCTTGAAGAACGCATGCGTCAGCAGATGGAACACCGAGGCCTGATACGCCCCCACGCCCGCCGCCACGAACATGTAGCCAAGCTGCGAACAGGTCGAATACGCGATCACCCGCTTGATATCGTTCTGCACACACCCGATCGTCGCCGCGAACAGCGCCGTGCTGGCGCCCACCACGGTGACGAACCCCAGTGCATAGGGTGCGAATTCCAGCACCGGCGAGAACCGCGCCATCAGGAACACGCCCGCCGTCACCATCGTCGCCGCATGGATCAGCGCGGAAACCGGCGTTGGCCCCTCCATCGCATCCGGCAACCACACATGAAGGCCAAGCTGCGCCGATTTGCCCATCGCCCCGATGAACAACAGGATGCCGATCACCTCGTAGGCCCGCCACGAAGTGCCGAACAGCATGTACACATCGGTCTGATGCTTGCCGACCGCACCAAAAATCGGCCCAAACTCGATCGACCCAAAGGTCACGAACACCAGCGCGATACCCAACGCGAACCCAAGATCACCCACCCGGTTGACCAGGAACGCCTTGATCGCCGCCGCACACGCACTCGGCCGGTCATACCAGTAACCGATCAGCAGGTAGCTCGCGAGGCCGACGCCTTCCCAGCCGAAGAACAGCTGCAGCAGGTTATTCGCCGTCACCAGCATCAGCATGGCGAAGCTGAACAGCGACAAATACGAGAAGAAGCGCCAGATCGTGTTGTCGTGGCTCATGTAGCCGACCGAATAGATATGGATCAGCGTCGCCACGCAGGTGACCATCGCCACCATCACGGCCGACAGCGTGTCATACCGCAGCGCCCACTCCACGTGGAAATCGCCCGAATCCACCCAGGTCATGATGTGCACAGCGCCCGGATGGCCATGGCCATAAACCAGCGTCACGAAGGAGATCACCCCGCAGACCGAGGCCAGCACCATGCAGGTGATGGTGACAGCCTGCGCGGCGCGATCGCCGATGGCCTTGCCGAACAAGCCGGCAATGGCGGAGCCGAGCAGCGGCGCGAAGACAGCGACAGCGTACAGCATGCGCTCAGCCCTTCATCATATTGACGTCTTCGACCTCGATCGACCCGCGGTTGCGGAAGTAGATCACCACGATCGCAAGGCCGATGGCCGCCTCGGCGGCAGCCACGGTGAGGACAAACATGGCCAGCACCTGCCCGGCGAGATCGCCGAGCGCGGCGGAGAAGGCCACCAGGTTCAAATTCACCGCGAGTAGGATAAGCTCCACCGACATCAAAATGACGATGACGTTCTTGCGGTTGAGGAAAATACCGAACACACCCAGCACCAGCAGCATGGCGCTGAGCGCGAGATAATGGCCAAGGCCGACCGCGAGCATCAGTGATGCCCTCCCGTGTGCGAATGAGTATCGTGCGCTTCAGCCACCGGTTCCGGCTCATCCACCGGCGGGCGCAGGATGCCAAGCTCGTCGATGCCGGCGCCGTTGCGCACATCCATCATCACCAGTGTGTTGGCCGAGGTGCGGGCAATCTGCCGCCCGATATCTTGCCTGCGCGAAATACCGCGATCCCGCAGCGTCAACACGATAGCCCCGATCATCGCCACCAGCAGGATCAGCCCAGACACCTGGAAGATCAGGATATAGTCCGTGTAGATCAGCTTGCCCAACTGCGCGGTGTTCTGGGTGCCCTCGGCGATCGGCGCGAACCGCATCGCCGCGGTTTCCGGCGCGATCTGCCAGCCGAGCAGCACAATGCCAAGCTCCACCAGGAGCACCAGCCCGATCGCCAGGCCGAACGGCAGATACCGCTGCACCCCCTCGCGAAGCTGCGCGAAGTTGATGTCCAGCATCATCACCACGAACAGGAACAACACCGCCACGGCGCCGACGTAGACGATCACCAGGATCATCGCCAGGAACTCGGCCCCGGCCAGCACGAACAGCGCGGAGGCATTGAAGAAGGCGAGGATGAGATACAGCACGGAATGCACGGGGTTCCGCGCGCTGACCACCTTCACCGCCGAAGCCAGCAGGATGAAGGCGAAAAAGTAGAATGCGAGAGCTGCGATCATTGGATTTTCACCGGTACGGCGCGTCGAGTTCGAGGCGGCGGGCAAGCTCCGGTTCCCAGCGATCGCCGTTCGCGAGCAGCTTGTCCTTGTTGTAGAGCAGCTCCTCGCGGGTTTCGGTGGCGAACTCGAAGTTCGGCCCCTCCACGATGGCATCCACCGGGCAGGCTTCCTCGCACAGGCCGCAATAGATGCACTTGGTCATGTCGATGTCGTAGCGCGTGGTGCGCCGCGAACCGTCATCCCGCGGTTCCGCCTCGATGGTGATCGCCTGCGCCGGGCACACCGCCTCGCACAGCTTGCACGCGATGCAGCGCTCTTCCCCGTTGGGATAGCGGCGCAGCGCATGCTCGCCCTTGAAGCGCGGCGACAACGGCCCCTTCTCGTAGGGGTAGTTGATGGTCACCTTCTTCTTGAACATGTAGCTGAACGTCAGCGCCATCCCGCTGACGAGTTCACCCAGCAGCAGGCTGCGCGCGGTGCGGTCGAGGAACGCCATCTTAAAACCCTTTCCGTGCGAGTGCGTTACGCGGCATGGGGAAGCCATCCCATGGCCAGCATCACGCCCGCGACGAGGACGAGGTAGAACAGGGAGAGGGGCAGGAACACCTTCCAGCCCAGCCGCATGAGCTGGTCATAGCGGTAGCGGGGGAAAGTCGCGCGGGTCCACAGGAAGAAGAACAGCACGAAGCAGACCTTCAGGATGAACCAGATCGGCCCCGGGATCAGCGTGAAGATCTCACCGGCCATGGTGCCCTGGAACGGCGCCAGCCAGCCGCCAAGGAACAGGATGGTCGTCATCGACGACATCAGGATCATGTTGGCGTATTCGCCGAGGAAGAACAGCGCGAAGGACATCGAGCTGTATTCGACGAAGAACCCCGCCACGATTTCCGACTCACCCTCGGGAATATCGAACGGCGAGCGGTTGGTCTCGGCCAACGTCGAGATGAAGAACATGATGAACATCGGGAACAGCGGGATCGCGAACCAGATGGTCTTCTGTGCATTTACAATGGCATTCAGGTTCAAGCTGCCGGCGCACACCAGCACCGTCACCATGATGAACCCCATCGAAACCTCGTAGGACACCATCTGCGCCGCCGAGCGCATCGCGCCCAGGAAGGCGTATTTCGAGTTCGACGCCCAGCCCGCGATGATGATGCCGTAAACCCCGAGAGACGAGATCGCGAACAGATACAGCACGCCCACGTTGATATTGGCGATCGCCCAGCCATCGTTCACCGGGATCACCGCCCAGGCCAGCATCGCCAGCGCGAAGGTCAGCATCGGCGCCATCAGGAACAGCAGCGGGCTGGCCCCGGACGGGATCACTGTCTCCTTGAACATCATCTTGATGGCATCGGCGAACGGCTGGAACAGCCCGAACGGCCCCACCACGTTCGGCCCGCGCCGAAGTTGCATGGAGCCCAGCACCTTGCGCTCGGCATAGGTGAGGTAGGCAACAAAGATCAGCAACGGCACCAGCAACGCCAGCGCCTTCACCACGGTCAGGATCAGGATGCCAAGCGGGGTTTGCAGGAAGGCGAGCAGCATGTCGATCATCGCCGTCTACTCCGCCGCCGCCGCAAGGGGCGTGACATAGGTGGCCGTGCATTCCGCCATCGTCGGGCTCGCACGGCTCACCGGGTCCGTCTGATAGTAGTTCGCCACCGCCGGCACGAACCGCCCATTCCCGACATGGCCGCCCTCGGGCGCCCCGGTGTCGGTGCAGCCGAAACGCGGCAGGATATCGAGGCGGGCGAACACCGGGTTCACCGCCTCAAGCCGCGCCCGCAGCGCCTCGATGGTGTCATACGGCAGCGGCGTGCCGTGATAGCCGCTGAACGCGCGCAGGATCTTCCAATCCTCCCGCGCATCGCCAGGCGGATAAATCGCCAGTTGCCCGCGCTGCACCCGCCCTTCGGTGTTGACGTAGGTGCCGTTCTTCTCGGTATAGGCCGCGCCCGGCAAAATCACATCGGCCCGCGCCGCACCCGCATCGCCATGATGGCCCTGGTAGATCACGAACGTATTGGCGCCGATCTTCGCGGTATCCAACTCATCCGCGCCCAGCAGCCACAGCA